>NZ_ALBR01000042.1:0-49198 GCF_002081505.1 Bacillus sp. CDB3
CTACTTCGTTCTTCTTAGTTTTTATTTTCTTGTATGTGCATTTCCAATTTTCGTTATATATGTGCTTGGTGACTTAANATTAGTATATCATTGCAGCTTCTTCTTTCACTTCTCTTTTCGCGGTTTCTATTGCTGTTTCATCGTATTCTTTATGTCCTCCTAGCCTTACTACACCTAATGTATCGCCTTTACTCGTTGGACCAACTTGAAAAATAAATAGATTATTATAAAGAACATACGCGCCAGATGTTCTTACGTTTCTATTAATATCTATCAAAATTCCCCCTCCAAATCATTAAATCATTATGAAAAACTACCATTTAGTTTCATATGTATAATTTTTAGTTTTTGTATTTGTAACTTCTATTAGGCTTGTTCGAACCATTGTACATTCCTTTTATATAAGCTTCTTTTTCCCTTGAAAATTTTACTATTTTTTGATAACCTATTAACATTTCTTGCTTTGTAAAACCAGCCATTTCGATCCTCATTCCTATCTCTCTCTATTTTATACAAAATTAACCTTTTAAAATTATGATTCAACATATTCTTATAGAATTCTATATTTAATAAATGTGATACACGCAATTGTGAAATTGAAACATGCAAGAGTGTTAATTTGTCTTGATATTTACGGGCAAGTTTATAATAAAGAAAAAAGGCATAATTTATACGCCTTTTTCTTTATCATTATTTAATTGGATATGACACCTCTGTAACACAATTATTTTTCTCTATAAATTATCTACCTCGAATCTCAGCTTCAGCTTAAACCAAATATGTGAGAGTCGACTATTTTTAATGATTAAAATAACAATTAAATATATTATTTTTACATAATTAAAACTATATATTTTCATCCTTTTAACTACTCGATTTAATCATTATACTAGTTCTTTCGTTTAATTATTTGTCTCCAGACATTCATAAACTGCCATCATTTCTCGCTTATTCAACTCACGAATTCGATTAAATACTAGAATGTCTGCAACATCCTCAGTTCGTAAGCTTTCATCCACAACATCACTAACTTTTCCAGTTAACCATGTTTGTACATCTATGCCATCAACAATTTCTTTAAGCCCTTCATCATTAATACCACTTGCATTACAAGTTATACATGGAATTGTTAATTTAAACACGCCATCATGTAGATTATCTTCGGTTATAACTTTTTTTCCGTTACAGAATGGACATTGGTTGCTTTTTTTAATTTTATTAATTTGGGTAACTAATTTTTTATACCCAAATGCTTCATACACATATGTTAATTTTTTATATTTTCCATTTGTGAAATACTTATCTATGATAGTTTCTCTTGTTTCATTGATATTTTGGAAATCACAAATAGTCACTTTATTATTATTGCTGATTGATTCGATATTACCTTTAATTTCACCCCAGAATGGTAAAACATTTTGTAATACCATTTCATAGTTTGAAAAGCTTGCTTGTTCTAATTCAAACATTTTCAGTGCGACTTGTGTTTTCCTAGGCAGTAAAGAGACATCTTCTGTCATAATCATATTGTCACCTACGATAGATTTCAATTTGATGAGTACAGGTAAATCTCCTACAATTTTTATTATTTCATTAAGCGGCTGATTGATAATTTCACGAATATCTGTATCTCTAAATTTAAGTGGTTTATGGTGTTTTAATACAGTACCCTCGCAAATTGGACATGTCATCAATTCTTTAGACGTCTTAATTTCTTCTTTAATAGCTGTTTTTGAGATAACAATATATCCGCCAATAATTGTGCTAAATCCTACCCATGTTCTACGTGTCTTGCCTTTCTTATCATAAAATGACTTATCAAAATAGCCATACCAAAATGTATGCTTTTCTTCCTCAGACATATCATTATAGCTCTTTGACAAATCATGGCCAAGTTCATTTTTAATTTCTTCAAATAGAAATTCTATTTTTTCATATTGATAAAATTTTAATACTTTCATGATTTCCGGATCGAATAGACCATCCCAAAATGGAACATTTTTATCTTGAATTGTAATTTCTTTATCAAAAACTTCAATTTGAAGACGTCCCGAACATGATGGGCAATGATTGTCCTGGAAATAGAAATCAAAACTTCTCGTATCTTTATTAGTCGGATGAGCAGCTACAATATGATTGATCAATCCACCAATTTCATATAAGAAACTATATTGACTATACAAATGTCTTTCGAGATCAATAGCAACAACAGGTGCAATTGTATCAGATTCGTATTCACCGTAAATTAAACGAGCCATTGATGATAAGCTTTTTAATATGCCACCCTTATAGATGTTTTCTGCATTTTTAAAATAATCAATATTATTTCCTTCTAAGTAATTAATTCCATTTTGTTGATTCAGTGTTGAAGAAATATATATTTGCTCAGTATTATTCACACTGCTTTTTTGACGATAATAATCCTCATGACTTACTACATCAAGATGCTCTATAGATTCAAGCTGTCTTTTTCCAAAATCGACAATATAATCAGAGCTTTCTAACATGTAACTATTATGTTCAATCATAATGATAGAGACTGATTCATCTTGCAATATCCCTCTAACACTATCTATAAATTGATTTAAAATATTTTGTGATAAACCTTTTGAAGGCTCATCAAAAATAAATAATGTATGTGGGTTTCTTGTTTTTGCAAATAACTCAGAAACTAAATGAACACATTGAAACTCACCCGTTGATAATGTTTGTGTTTTTCGTTCTAATGTTAAATAGCCCAGTCCTAATTTAATTAGTAGGCTCAAGCGTTTATACGCAATATCTTCATTTGAAATTTCATCAATAATATCCTCAATTGAGCGCTCAAAAATATCATCAATTTCTTCACTATACTTTGTCAGTTTCTTTTTAATATCTAGGAAAGTTGCTACAGTTGATCGACTTGTAATCGATTGGTTTCGATCTTGTCCTACCATAACAAGTTTGTCTTTTGGATATCGCTTTTGAAAATCTTTAGCGATACATTCATTAACAAGTGTAGATTTCCCGCATCCAGATTCCCCTGTAACAGTTACAAGTCTATTTTTAGGAATCTGAAACTCAGTCATTTGGATATTTCGACAATATAATTCATGGAATGTATAATATTCTGTTGGCATTTCTTTATTTCGATCCCACAGTATTGGTTTTGGCCTTGGTGATTCTTTTACAATTTTCCCACCATATTTTCCACTACCAGGTCCGAAGAACATTTGCTCATCCGTTGTATCCAGTACTGTATCTGAATGATCAATGAGCCAAATTTGATTTTTGCACCCTAATTTTTTGATCTCTTCTAATATTTGTAACAATGTTTCGTGGTCAAGCCCCACGGAAATCTCATCAATAATAATTACGGCATTTTCACTTACTGCCATGAATTCAGCTAAGTAAAGTCGTGTTAATTCTCCACCTGACAATGTACCCATAATTCGATTTAATGTTAAATAGCCAATGTTCATATTGATAATATTTTGCAATATATGTTGTTTTGCTTCACTAATATTTAATTCTTCTGCCAATAAAAGAATAGATTCAACGCTTAAATCGTTAATATCCGAAATTGTATGTGATTTAGCAAATAACTCAATAGTACGTTGTTCAACTTCTTCACTATAACGTTTCCCCTTACATTTTTTACACTCAATATTTTTAGTAGTACCACGCCCTTTACAGCCAGCACACCAACCTAATTGATTATTAAATGAAAAGACTTCAGGAGAAAGATTAAATTCTTCCGCTAGTTTTTCACGAATCTCTTTAAAAACACCTGTATGGGTACCAATCGTCGAACGCGGATTGGAAGAAATTGATGATTTTCCTAAAAAAAGTACTAAAGGCATTTCTTCCATTTTAATTGCGCTAAAATTAGTTTCCATAATATTAGGAAATAAATATTGATATTCAGCCTTTGGCAATAAGGAAACTAGGCGCTTCTTTGATTCTTCACCGATTGTTTGACAAAGAGTTGTTTTTCCAGATCCAGATAAACCAGCAATACCAAGTGATTTATTAAACGGAATAACAGTATCAAGTTTATTTATGTTATTTGCAATTAGTTGATTTACTTTCATATTAACCTCTATTCTTATTTTTCCGAAAAATCATTTTTATAATATATTAATTACATAATAAATATTACCTATTATACAATTACCCTCTCACTTCATGAATCTTATCATTGTATTTTTCGAACCATTTTCTCCATTCGTTTTTAGAAAATTCTTTCTCTTCACCTTCTAAAACGGAAGAAAAAAGATCTAAACAAATATGCCAACCAGCTATATCTTTCGGTGTATGATCAGTTAATTCATGAATGTATTCTTTAAGAAGTAAAAGAGAACCATTTTCCTCTTTATGTATTTCAAATCGGACACGATCTTTATCCCATGTGAATTAGTACTGAATTTAGTTGGCACTCTAAAATATCAATATTTAAAAATGAACCATCCATCATGTCGAACTTTATAATTCCACCTGTTTTAAGGTTTTCAATCTGTAAATTAGACATCCATTTTTTAAGCTTGCCGTTTTCAGTTAAAACAGACCAAACTTCCTCTATTTTATTGGGAAATTGGCGTTCAAATTTTATAATATAGCCATCAGTTTGTTTCTCTATTTGAGCTAACATATTTATTGCCTCCTATTCTTATATAGAATGTATGTTCTTGTTTTATTTTACATGAATTTATGTATAAAAGAAATCTCTATGGGAATGAAATATTAATTTAATGTGTGAATGGTAACTTGAACATTGATTGATTGATTGATTTATTATATATTCTCTCCATGTGTTTATTACAATAGGCGTACCTCAACATTTTCACAAAAAAATTCAACATGAGAAAACGTAGATTTATTTACTTTATATGATTTTCCCATTAAATATTTGAAAGCAATTTCCTTTAAGGTAAATGGTGTTAAGAAGCGCTAATATAGTATTCAAATCAAGTTATGTAATGTTCAAAATAACTTATTATGTATGTCTGCTTCCTTGTTAAACATAGGATTACATCACAAATAAAAAAACGCATTTGCGACTAATGAAATGATAGAACTAACACCTACTTTAGGTGAATGACTTACCTTTTAATCGCGTCAACAATTAGCGATGGAAA
This sequence comes from Bacillus sp. CDB3, assembly GCF_002081505.1. Lineage (NCBI taxonomy): Bacteria > Bacillati > Bacillota > Bacilli > Caryophanales > Bacillaceae > Bacillus > Bacillus sp. CDB3. The sequence goes on from NZ_ALBR01000042.1 coordinate 5,118, forward strand.
ACCAAGTTTATCGCCTCTATTTCTAGAATCATACCTTTTCGAACGGAAAATAACACCATCGTTTGCATCCCATTCATTGTAATAAAATTTACCATTTTCATCACAATATTCAAGTAAAACTACCTCGAATCCAGCGATTTCAAACATTTTCATTAATGTTTTATAATTATGAACGATTTTATGGCTTGCAGCTGGGTGGTCTTTCGGACCAGGTCCACCTATTTGAACTATATTTTGGTAGGTTTCATCTCGGAAAAATGCATCAGGGACTCCGCACCGAATATGACCTGATGGTTTTAAAAATTTATAACAAATTTCAGCTGCTTTTACACCCTCTTCAAAAGTAAGATGTTCCCATACATGCTCAGCTAAAATAGCTGAAATGGAATTGTATTCAAATCTTGCTTCCCAAGTGGTATTGTCTAGTAAATTAAGTTCATCTTCTTGAGTTTGAACCCAACCTGGATTATTATTAAATACTCCAGCTCCGACTACTACTTTAATTTCGTCTTGCTTAATTGCCATCACTTTCACCTCATAAATCTTTTTATGCATTAATATATTCTATGTTTACTATATATTTTCCTTTTTCAACTAAAGTGTCAGTTAGCTCAATAAGATAGGTAACAAAACTTCTGTTGTTTTTGCTTATCGCCCCACATGCAGCAAAAACGTTTATAGTGCAAAATAAAAAGCGAAAAGAATAATTCCTTCTGCTTTTTATAGCAATAAATACATTTCATATTGCGCTAAAGAATTCTTTTCAAATCCAGATTTCTTTAAAAACCCTTCCAGTAAATTGTTGTTTGGAAACCCAATTGATAAACTTGATAACTTTAATTCTTCACTTGCTACCTGTAATAATTTCGTCCCAACACCAATATTTCTATAATCTTTGTCTATGAAAATAAAACTAATTTTTCCTTGTTCATTTACACATACAGAACCTTTTATATCACTATCAACATATGCACCGTAAAATGTATGATTTGTTTTTTCGATATAATCAATATCATTTTGCCAATTTATATGGAAGTTTAACCATTTCTGAATTTCAACTTTAAATGTTGGAAATTCTAATTGTTTTACCTCAATATTTTTATTACCTTTATTCATTATTTCAGTTAAATCATTTAAATTATAATAAGAAAGATTATATACTTTTTTCATAACCTAATTTGTTATAAAAATGAATCGCCCGATCGTTTCCTACAATAACTTCAAGAAAAAGCTGCTTACATTTATTTTGTGTCGCTTCTTCTTTATGTAACTCAAATAACTTTTGACTTACACCAATGCCGCGAAACTCTGGATGAATCGCTAATGTTCCGCAGCGCATTGTTTTTATACTTTCATATACCTTAATACCACCAAGTATTACACCAACACATTTGTCACCGTCTAAAGCAAGAAAGGAGTGTTCTAACGAATTGCCTTCTGGCCCAAAAAACCTTTTTATAAAATCTTCTTTTGAAACATCCATTTTAATAATATAATCTGAAAATCCGTCCTTAAAAGCTTCGTACACTAAATCTATACTCACTTCACTACATCTTTTGTATTGAACCATATAAGTATAATCCTCCGCTTTGACTAGTTATATACTACATTCAAACACATGAAATGAATTCCCTTCACCATATCCATCCTTTATTTCATGAACAACAATTTGACTAAATCCATTAGCAATAAGTATATTTTCAAACTCTTTTAAATCATATAGTCTTATAGGAAAATCCATAATCTCAGTTTCTTCAATGTTTTCATCGTAAATGACTTCATATTTCAGTATAATTTTTAGAAGTTTTTGCGCCTTATCATATGAAACTTTTCTATACTCAACAATTAATTCATTATTAATTTCTTTTCTATTTGTCTCTATCCAATCTAGAATTTGTTCTGTCTCACGTCCTCCTTGCACAATTGTTAGAAGCAATTTTCCATTTTCCTTTAAGTTGTTTTTCATATTTTGAAGACTAATTTCTACTAAATTATCAGGTAACAGTGAAAATGAACCTATAGGAATCATAATAAGATCATATTTTTTATCACTATGGTATTCTTCTATTCTTTCTAGTGACACAACCGGTTTTAAGTTTAATTTTTCCGCTTTCTCTTTACACACTTTAAGCATATCTTCAGAAATATCGAACCCTTCAATATCCACACCATTTTGTATAAAAGGAATTAACATTCTACCATTTCCACACATCGGTTCTAACACTGTCATGTTTTTGTCTTTGGCAAAAGAAAGATAAAAATCCAATTCTTTTCCACTCGCAATTGATTTATCACTTTCATATATCTTTGTACAAAGTTCTCCATAATACGTAATCAATATTATTTCACCTCTTAATTTGAAATAAATGGACATTTCCCTACATATGTCTTACTATTTATTTGTTTTATAACAAACGGTGCAATATCTCCATTTTGGATTTTCATTCCTGGCATATCTACTAAACTCTCTTTTATATTTTCAATACCATTTCCCTCTATAACAAATGGTAATCTAACAATTGTCCAATCTACATCACTACTTTGTATAATTTCCAATTCTTTATATTTATCCCTCATCATCTTTGGAATAAATAATTGGAACAAATTAGCCCCTATTTTACTTACCATTCCCTTCTGATCCCCTTTTACATTTAAGGAGCCCCCAGAAATAAGAATATAACGTTTTATTTCATATTCCTTCATTACTTTTAAAATATGCTTCGTAACTGTACTAAAAATATAAGGCTCATTTTTTGGCTGACCTACTGCATTAATTACAGCTTTACACCCTTGAAGTAATTCCTTTATAGCTGAAAAATCACGAGCATTCCCAATGATATTCTCTATATTTTCACTAGATATCTTCATATTTTTAGGATTCCTTGTTAGTATTCGTACTTGATATCCCTTTTCTAACGCATGATTTACGATGAATTTTCCAGCTTTACCATTCGCACCAAGAATTGCTATTTTATTTGTAGTTTCCAATATTAAAACCCTCTAACTATCTACTATTTACTACAGTAATCTCATAAACACGTAAAAAAGTAATTAGATGCTCACACGCTCTTTCACACGCTAACATTTTAAAAACCTTTTGTTCTTCTTTCGTTTTATCATTCGCTTGATCTGAAGCAGCTTTTAAACATAAAAATGGTTTTTTATTTATATGACATACGTAAGCGAAAGCTGCTACTTCTTGATCAACCGCCAATGCTCCGTATACAGTATGCAGTAAATATCTCATTTCTGAACTACGAATACGTTGATCTCCAGATAAGAACGTACCGTAGTGAACTGGATCATAAGATCGTATTTTTTTTATTTTTCTTACAATTGACTTTGTTGTTTCAATAGGTGCTGTTCTGCCATCGTATAAATTAAAAACATCCTCACCTGAGCCAGCGGCAGTAACATCGTGTTGTATTGCATTAAGTGCCACTACAATGTGGCCATTTTTCACCTTATTTGATAAACTTCCGCATATCCCTGTCATAAACAACTCATCCGGCTGAAATTCACTAATTAATAATTGCACACAACTAGCACAACTTACTTTACCAACACCTGTTACAACTGATATCACTTCTAATTCATTAATAGAATGAAAATGAAATTCCCAAGCTGCTATCTTCTCTACACGCTCACTTGGATAATGTTGATGCAAATACGTAAGTTCTGGTTCCCATGCGGATACGATGGCGATACGTTTCATTACACGCTTCACTTCCCCTATTGTCATTTAAATAAGCTATCTATACTTTCTCGTTCATAATCTGGTACCCACTCTTTATACTCCTCATATAAATCCCGTATCATTTCTTTATTCTTCGCGATTACTTCACATCCTCTATCATCATAAATAAACATGATTATATCCTTTGTTACATTTATAAAAAATACATCTGGATATGAAATTTCTATTTTTCGTCCTAGGCGTGGGCGTAGGTCAGGGAAATCTTCATGATTAGCAGCTTGAATAAGCGGCTCATATTTAATATCTTCCGCAAAACATTGTAAAGAAAGTTGATATGTACAATATAAGTCAGCTTCTTCATCTTCAAATAGAAAAGGGAATGTTTCTTGTCTTATATGAAACTTTAAATCCCTCTTTTTAATAAATCTATTGTATACATTTATTTTCTGCGAATTTTTTATATTTTCCTGTTTAAATCGATAAACATTTGTGACTAAAAAGACGGTATCTTCTTTTGAAAATATATCTTTAAATAGACTTTTATTATACCTATATAGTTGTGTGAAATATTCCATATTATACGTGTTACCATCTTCTTTGAATTGATATTTATCTTTCCCAAAATCAAAATAAAGATGATTTTCCCACTGAAAGTATATGGACGGTACTAATGTAACTCCTGGGAATGTTTGATTCATATATTCTTTTAATTGCATTTTCATACCCTTTCTACTCTACAATTTCTTTTAAATGCCAATATGCTTCTTCTAGCCACGGGTGTATGACTTTTAATGTATCTTTTCTTTCCCACAAATATGAAATATATACAAAAGCAGCATGTTCTAAAGAGTTTCCTAAAGCTTTTTTTACATTTATTAAATATGTAGGTGTCCCTATTTGATCCCATTCTAATTTATCAGCAACAAATAGTACTAAATCCATCTTTGTAGCATGTTTACGCAAAGTAGTGTGGCAACAGATAGCATTTAAAACTTCTTCGTCCTCTATTTTAAATATCTCTTTTGCAATTACTCTCGATAATTTTTGATGAATAATCATTGGAAATTATCGTTCTTCTTGTAATATTTCTATTCCAAATTTTTCAGCAACTGCAATCCGCTCCTCGTTCGGAAAGATTGCACTAATATCATGTAAACACCCTACAATCACTGCTTTTTCTTCATCTTCATAAAATATTCCCGCAATTTTTCTTGCCTCATTTGCCACACGAATTGAATGTTTATATGTAAATTCTTTATTGTATTTTAATAGAAAAGCTTTAATGTCATTTTCTATTTTTCCAGTTGGAGTAAATGAATATATATCATTATATAACATAGCAAATCCCCCTTATAACTAATTTTCAATATAACGTGAAATTTAAATATCCTTCTTATTTTGTATTCGTTATAATTGTGTTAATTCCTTTTTAATACGTTACGTGAAATTTTATGTAGAAACATTACTACAAAATACATAAATGTTTGATATTATAGTAATGTTGATGATTCGCAAGGAAAGGAACTATATGATGAATAAAAACATATTAATTATTGATGATGATAAAGATATTGTAGAATTACTCGCTGTTTATTTGCGAAATGAAGGTTATAACATTTATAAAGCTTATGATGGTGATGAAGCATTACAAATGATATCTACATATGAAGTTGACCTTATGATTTTGGATATTATGATGCCAAAACGAAATGGATTAGAAGTTTGTCAAGAAGTTCGTGCAAATAATACTGTACCTATCCTTATGCTTAGTGCAAAAGCTGAAGATATGGATAAAATATTAGGACTTATGACCGGTGCAGATGATTATATGATTAAACCATTTAATCCACTAGAATTAGTTGCTAGAGTGAAAGCATTGTTACGTAGATCATCTTTCCAAAATGCTGCCACATCAAAGAATGAAGATGGTATTATTCGCATTCGTACAGTTGAAATTCATAAACATAATCATACGGTTAAAGTAAATGGTGAATATATAAAGCTCACCTCTATCGAATTCGATATTTTATATTTACTTGCGAGTAATACTGGAAGAGTATTTAGCTCTGAAGAGATATTCGAACGCGTTTGGAATGAAGACGGTTATGGTTCTAATAAAACGGTTATGGTCCATATTAGTAATTTACGCGATAAACTTGAAACCGTAATGAATGGCGAAAAACTAATTCATACGGTTTGGGGAGTAGGATATAAAATTGAGAAATGAAGCATTTGATATATTAAAAGATATACCAAAGTGGAAGATTATTTTTTGGCTTTTATTAGCTATCACTCTTACACCTATTACCGAATTAATTATATTTCGCCTCGTAACGAGTGTAATTGAGAGTTCACTTACTCTAAGCGAACTAGGTAAAGAATTCATTCGAATTTTTGGTTATGAAAAATATAGAGGGATAAAGGAATCTTTATGGATGATGATCGTTTCTTATTTGTTTTTATTTTCTATTTTCTCATCCTATCTTTACATTTTTTATCGTCATGAAAGAAAGCTTTACTATGAAACTTGTATTAAAAAAATGATTGAAGAAATTCGATATATTGCGAGTGGAAACTTTAATCATAAAGTTTCTATTGTACAGCATAATTATTTAGAAGAACTAGCAACTGGCGTTAATCAAATTGTTGAACAGTTAAAAGTATCAATTGATGAAGAAAGACAGGCGGAACAAGCAAAAAGCGAACTAATTACAAATGTATCACATGACTTACGAACGCCTCTTACATCTATAGTTGGATATGTGAATTTAATCCATCATGATAATTATAGAGATGAAGTGGAATTGCGTCATTATATACAAGTCATATACGATAAAGTAACCCGTCTCAACGCATTAATGAATGATTTGTTTGAATATACACGTGTTCAAAATAAAGAGTTAAGTTTAAATTCTGTTCCTATTGATATTGTAGAATTGCTTGGACAATTAACTGTCCAATTTCGGATACAGCTTCAAGAAGCTAATATTGAATGTCGCCCTTCTTTCCCATCTCAAAAGCTAATGGTACTCGCTGATGGGGATAAATTAGTACGTGTGTTTGAAAACCTAATCATAAACGCTATTACTTATGGAAATGATGGAAATCATATTGATATTACAGCTTACGAAAGCAATAATACGATCGCAATTGATATAACAAATTACGGACAAGCTATCCCAAGTACTGATTTACCTCATGTTTTTGAACGTTTTTATCGCGTAGAGAAATCACGATCGACAAACACCGGTGGATCTGGGCTCGGATTAGCAATTGCAAAAAGTATTGTCGAACTGCATAAAGGAACAATTGAAGTATATAGTGATGATGAAAAGACAACTTTCACTGTAAAATTACTTCCATATAAATGTTAATAAGGCATATTTTTAGGTTCAATTTCTTATCTAATAAGAAATTGAACCTTTAATTTTCCATCAAAATCCAAAATTAAAGAATTCCTTAAAATTCTTTAGAAATTCTTTACCTTTTCTTTCTTACTAATTAAGCATTCCTTCTTACAATAATATTATTGATGTAATTGTAGGAGGATCGCGTATGCAATTTTTTAAAAAAATAACAATTTTATTATTATCTTTTCTTATTACTGCACTTATCGTTTTATATTTTTATCTTTATGTAAATGGTCCAACTATCCGAGCTAAATCAGCTATTTTAATAGATACTAATTCTGGTGAAATTGTTTATAAAAAAAATGAACGTACTCCTATTCAGTCGGCCACTTTATCTAAATTAATGACAGAGTATATTGTGATGGAACAACTTCATGATGGCAAAATACAATTAGATGAATCTGTGAAAATTAGAAACGAAGTTTTTCAAACAGAAACAAGTCCGATCCAAGTAACATCGAAGGATAACACTACCGTTCGTGACTTACTTCATGCTTTGCTTTTAACCGGAAATAATCGTTCTGCGCTTGCACTTGCAGAACACATTGCCGGAAATGAAGATAATTTTACATCGTTAATGAATGAAAAAGCAAAACAACTAAAGTTATCACAACAATCTCCATTTTTAAATTCAACCGGAATAAATAGTGAAAAGAATAGACAATCAACTACAACAGCAATAGACGCAGCTGAAATAGCTGCACAATTAATAAAAAATTATCCAGATGTATTAAATATTACTAAACAAACCTCTTACCAATTTACCTTCAACGATGTTCAAGTTTTCAACACAAATAAAATGATTTATTCTCTTAATAAAAACATTAAATTAAAAGGTGTTGATGGCTTACAATCTAGTTTGTCAACTAGCGGTAATTACAGTTTTGTTAGTACAGCAAAACAAGGAGACACACGGTTTATTTCTGTAATATTAGACACCAATGAAGAAAATACGGCTTTTGTTGAAACAAAAAGTTACTTCAATACGGTTTTGAACCTACCTCATATTCTGCACTCCAAGCTTTCAAAGACACTATTACATCTTGGACCATTTTACTTCAGTTTAAAAATTTAATCATACAAACGGTTATACTCTTTTTAATCATTACGATCTTAATGTTTTTACATATACGTCAGAAAAAATCCGAGGACTTTAACTAACCGTTCTCTTTTATATAAAAAACCGACTTGCATTTAGCAAGTCGGTTTCTAAATCTATAATCCTCTTCCAATTAAATTCGCTGAAACGGGCTGAAGATTTAATTCTCTTGCCCATATTGATAGCTGACCTATATGATGAATTTCATGTACAATTACATGCCTTAAAACTTCACCGTATTTATATGTTTTATCTGTCCATGAAGCTTTCAATATTTTTGATTCGAAGTCGCCAGACCATAACTGCAAAAAGTTATCTAATTCTCGTCTATATAAATCAGATAATGCTTTCACTTTTTGGATTGATTGATAATCTTTAAACTGTGGTTCGTTATCCTCTTTTTCTTGAAGCGCACTAATCCAGCTATACTCAACATCTACAATATGGAAAAGTGTTTCTAAAATACTTCCAACACCTCCAACACGTTTGCGAAGCAATTCCTCCTCTGTAAGCTGTTCACACCACTTAAACCAATCATCTCTTACTTGCCAATTATATTGAAATAAAGTGTACACATTTATCTCTCCCTTACCTCAATGATCCACTTAATAGCATCTATGATATAATGTGGATCATCCTTTTGAATATAGTGACCACTATGTTCTGCAATTATAAATTTATTTTTGCTTGATAATTGTAATAACTCTTCTTGCAATTGTAACCATTTCATTTGTGCATCTGCTGAATAAAAAGATTTTTTACCAGCAGCTAACACGACAAGTGGAATATCACTCATTGACTTACAATGTTTATCTGCTTCACCTAGACTAAACATAAACTCTTCGTATGAGCTTTCATATATAAATTGCTTATAGTAAGCTTCTTGAAATTTAGAAGACATTATTGGCAAAAAATCCTCTTTATAATTTTCTGGTGTCGAATCAACTAAAACTACTCCCATCGTATCTTCAGGATAAAAAGTCGTGAATAAACGTACATTTATACCCCCAAAGGAATGTCCTACAAAAATATAGGGTGGCTTAAGTTGTAATTGCTTTAAGCAATCTCTTAATTCTTTTACCATTTCAGAACTAATACGTCGCTTAGAACTCTTCCCACTTTTTCCTAATCCAGCTCGATCATATGTGAGTACCGTCCCATATTCCGTCAGTCCTTCAGCAATATGATCCCATGCCTTTGAATAATCGCCATAACCTGCTTCCATTATAATAACAGGGTGCTTCTTCTTTCCTTGGAATATTTTTGTAAATATTTTAAGGTCATTAACTTGTACATATTCCTCTATACATTTAACCATTCACAATCACTTCTCTTCGATTAAGTTCCTCTATTATTTGATCAATTATTTCACTTATAGATAAAGATCCATCCAATACAATATCCGAATTCGGCTTAACAGTATGAATTGCCTCTAAATAAGCTTTTCTCGCATGTGTCATGTAATGTTTCAAATTATTATGTATTTCACTCATTGTATCTTCTTTAAAATCTCTCAAAATTCTTCTAGCCATCGCAATATCTAAAGGTGTATCGACAAATATAGTTATACCAATTAATTGTCCTATTTCTCTATTTAAGTATGCAAAAGGATAATCTACAATAATATAATCTAAACTACTATCTTGTATAGAACGCTGAATATCATTCATTAGCGGTGTAAGTACCCATTCATCGTAATTAGCTCCATCATCAATCCATTTACAAATATCAACAGGACAGTTATCAAAATTATAACTATCAAAATATAAAGCCTTTGAGTTTTTCAACTCATGAGCTAAACTTTCTGTTATGGTAGTTTTACCTCCTCCTGAAACAGCTGCAATTGAAATTATTTTAGTTTTTTATTCACGCTTCCCACCAAACCCCTTTTGTTAACATAATATAATTATAAAATACTATTTTTTATTGTTCCATTCATATTCTAACATACTCATTTCCCATAAATTCCAATACGTTTTTCCTACTCTTTTTGACTCTCTTAATAAACCTTCTTTTACAAAACCTATTTTTTCGTAACAAGAAATAGCTGACTTATTAAAGTCATAAACACCAAGAGTTACTCTATGTAGTTTTAATTCATCAAAAGCAATACGAAGTACGGCTTTCATCATATGTTTCCCTATAGAACGCCCTCTCATTTTCGTATTACCAACTAGCACTTTTCCAATTCTAGCAGACTTATTTATATTATCTATTTGTCCAAGAGAAATATGACCAATAACTGCTTTAGTCTCTTCATCTATTATTTTGAATGCCAGTGTATTTGCACGTTCTGTATATTTCTCTAATTGCTGTTCATTTAAAGGATATGTAAATGCATTTCCCGACCATTGTATTAAAAATTCTTCGGAATTAATCCAATTTATTAATTGTTTGAAATCAGATCTTTTAAAGGGCACTAATTTAATCACTCTCATTCTCCTTTCGTACATCACTCTTTATAGCCTCAAACCTATTTCTATATAAAGAATATATTCTCCTTTTATACGCAATTAAAATAAAGCCATTCATAAGAATGGCTTTACAAAAAAACAGCATAACTATGCTGTTTTCCTATGTCAACAATAGTTCAATCGCTTCAATTTTACAAACAGAAATAATTACCGTAATTACCCCAGCACTATTAGCAAGCTTTACAACATCGCAAGTTACTGAAGAAACAGTTCCTTCATAATTATTTCCTATTGTAGTAATACGCACTGCGCTGTTTACTAATTTTTTAAGTTCATCTCTAATTCCTTGTACACAGCAACAATCGCATTTTTTATTTTGTTCTTTTTTACATTCTTCGAAAGCATCCCAACAATCATCTTTTTTACATGTACACTTCTTTTTACAATTATTAAATCGAGAACCCAAAACCTCACCCCCTAATCCTTTCTATTAGTAAAGTATGTCCACAAGCTTAAAAGTGTACGAGACAAACACATAGAAAGGAAAAAACAAACAATTGTATTAGACATTCTTTTCTTTGTTAACTATAAAAATAGGCCTCTAACAATTAGAGGCTTGTTTAATGAGGGGACTTGGATTTAATTCTGCTTAATTTAAAGTTTAGACAACCTCTTTATCAAACTAATCTTTTTTTAATAAGCCAACTCCATTAAGAGTCACCAGCTTTTCCTATTACTTCACATATACATAGGCTTTGTTTGCAGTAATATAGTATGTTGTTCCTTTGGTGTTGTGAAATATACATTCAGAAAAGCGTACTCCAAAATAAGATATTATTTAAAATCATAACGTTTCCTTCAACAAGTGTTTGTTGATTAATATCATAACCAGTAGTTCTCTCAACTATCTCTTGAAAATTAGCTTAGTTTGTATGAATTCTATATCTAGCAGAAAGCACTCTATCATATACAGGTAAAATAATAGGTTAATAAACAAGCCATTCTTTCACTAAAACATAGAATAGTATGAATACTATTAAAGGGAGGTATAAAAGAATGTCCTGGAAAAATGATTGCTGGAGTTCTAAGAAAAAGCATTGTTGTGATGATGATTGGAGTTCTAAGGAAAAGCATTGTTGTGATGATGATTGGAGTTCTAAGGAAAAGCATTGTAATGATGATTGGTGGAAATCTAAAGAAAAGAATCATTGTGATGATGATTGGAGTTCAAAACGAAATAAGTGTCGTTGTAAATGTTTCTTTATTTGTTGTCATTGTAAAAGAAAAAATTGGTAATTCATTCAATGTCAACTTAAAGGAAAGAATATGTCTTTTGTGACCGATAAATACTAGAATGTAATATACAAAAAGCTGACTAAGCATAGTCAGCTTTTTGTATATTAACACGTAGAGATTTAAACAGGCATATATAATTACTGATTGAGTGGGGATTGAGAAAAAATAAGCTAACTCTTATAACACCCCTAATCTATTTTGTTAATAAAAAAGCGAAAACCAAACTACAGAGCAATATAACAATGCCCTTTCTAGTTTGATGTCCGCTGGTTCTTCCAGTAGGACTAAATGTATCATTATTATTATAGAATTTTCTCACATTTTAGTATAGTTCTTATTAAAAAAGGATTATTTTATATAGATTACTATAAGCATCCATAAAGCCAAGGCGCCAATGATAGCGAGCGCTATACGTGTAGATAGTACCCTTAATTCAAAGTCTGTTTTCTTGGAGGGTTCAGGATATGCAATTATGTAGATCCCCTTTAATAATGCAAGCCATGCAATAACCGTTAGAAACCCCTGCCCATACATTATGTAGGATTACAGTACCTAACCCTAGGAAAATCGATAGAAAACCGTACATAATACCCAATCCTCTGTCTTCAACAACTAATTTTTTCAATTCACGTAGTACTGATGGACGTACGAAAAGTATTCCCGATACGATAACCGTTATCCATCCCCAAAACAATCCTAAAAAAGCACTAGTTTCCATCATTAGTTCCCTCCCCTCAATTATTTATATTTCAGATATTCCCTCTTTTAGAACAATTCCAACACCTATATATAGGCTAAATCCTGCTCTTTTTTAATACAAACATGGCATATTCAATGCCCATTCTTAATCAACATATTTCCCTACGAAATGAAATTTTTATATCATTCATCATCTATCCGAATCAACCGAAGTCGCTATGTACTATTACCGTACACTTTTTCATAGTTTGGAGCTAATATGCACCGAAGCCGATTTAATGATTTATTCACCTTTTCACTAACCTCTAAAATTGTCCCCTCTATAATAAAATAATCACCTTGATACGATGTATACTCGTTTGTCCCCTGGAATCATCATTATTCCCCTCCCTATTAAAATAGCGTTTTTGTTGCAAATGATGCTCTCATTAATTTGGACGCATTTACCAGTATTTTAACAAAAAAAAATTCATGATATCGTTAATTAGTCGAGTACGTCATCACTTGATGATTACCGTTAGGAGCCTCGCAGACAATCGGGGTTTCTTTTATTTAAATAATGATTTTGTTTAAACTTTACAAAACTCACCTATATTAATAAAATATCTTCTAAAATTCCTATTGAACATTTATAATACTTTTAAACGGTTTAAATTCTACAATCAGTAATGGAGGCATTTTAATGGGAAACATCCCAAAAGTATCATCACAACAATCAAATCCTAAGATACCCTCACAGCAAGTGAACCCTAACACCCAACAAGGTAATAATAAAAAAACAAGACGCCGTATTATAACTACTTTAGCTTTTATATTACCTATAATTTTTGTCCTTCAATATTCTCTTAATAACCAACAAGAAATGATTAAAGAAAAACAAATCACGGTTAATACGGAGCAACAAAAATTATCTTCTTTAAAGAAGGATGGTCATACCCTTAAAAATGATGTTAAAGTTTTAACAGGTAGTGAAGAAGAAGTTTTAAAATTCGCAAGGAAACTGTATGGATTTTCTAAACCGAATGAAACTATATTTCAAATAACTGAGTAAAATTACACTGCATTATCCAAAAGGCGATATGAAGATAATCGCCTTTTTATATTTAATTTCTAAAGTAATCATACTAATCTCTCTTTCTATCAAATAACTATTTTGTTTAATTTATTAAAATACAACCGCTTGTCCATTGCACTTTGCTCTGTCAGTACATTTACTATTAGTAATACAATTTTTTAGAGGTGATAAATAATGGACGAGTTTTTATCTTTTGTTGCACTTAATCCGGGTTCTATTGGACCTACACTTCCACCTGTTCAACCCTTTCAATTCCCTACCGGTCCCACAGGTTCTACAGGAGCTACTGGTTCAACTGGACCAACCGGACCAACCGGACCAACTGGATCAACTGGATCAACCGGATCAACTGGATCAACTGGATCAACCGGATCAACCGGATCAACCGGATCAACTGGACCAACTGGACCAACTGGACCAACTGGACCAACTGGACCAACTGGACTTAATCTTCCTGCAGGGCCTGCATCTATTACCTTGACTTCTAACGACACCACAGCATGTGTATCCACTCAAGGAAATAATACTTTATTTTTTTCGGGTCAAGTATTAGTAAACGGTAGCCCTACTCCAGGAGTAGTAGTCAGTTTTTCATTTAGTAACCCTTCTCTTGCTTTCATGGTTCCTCTTGCTGTCATTACCAATGCTTCAGGTAACTTTACCGCTGTATTTCTAGCCGCTAATGGGCCTGGAACAGTAACTGTTACTGCTTCACTTCTTGATTCTCCTGGAACAATGGCTAACGTCACTATTACCATTGTGAATTGTCCGTAATGGTTTTATTTTTAAGGACTAAGCAATTTCTGATAAGATGAGCACTGATTTACAGTGCTCATCTTATCATTGGGATGTTCCTTTCAAATGAAATTTCGTAGCATCCAACGAATGGGCTCTAGTTACCACAAATAGAAATGTTCAAGTAATCTCCATTTGTTATCCGTTGTCCTTTTTGAAAGAACCTGTTCCATACAATCGGTTCTATTTAATCTACACCCTACTAAAATAATGCTTTTATTAAGAACTAACGATCTTTATATTTCTTAAGCTTACCATCACTAGTAATTTTTATAATTAGTTAATTTCTCAATATAGTTTATGTATATAAGTCCATTCAAAGATACATAATACCCACGTAACTATAAAAAGGGAAAATACTTGATAAATCCAAACTTTTGCTTTACCCTAATCTCCCTCCAGATGGCGACATATAAATATTCGCCCTTTGTCATCACCTGGTTGTAATTAGTATCTCTCCATTAAATAGACATGCCACAGTATCGTATTTTGATAAAAACTATTAAACAGACATACTTAATATTAATAGTAGAATTTTACTACTTCAAATTTACTTCTTCTCTCTTCTCTTTTTATAAAATTAAAAATGAGCTCTATTTAAATAGAGCTCATTCCTAATTTTATAATTTACTAGACTGTATCCCCTGAATATACGGAACAACTTCAGGATTTACAAGTGAAGATAAGTCTCCTAATTCTTTCCCTAAGTAAGCAGCCTTAATGACGCGTCGCATTACTTTAGAATTACGTGTTTTTGGTAAATCCTCTACAACGTGGATATCTTTTGGACATAATGCTTTTCCGATATGAGAATTTACTAAACTCATTAATTCTTTCTTTAATTCTGCTGTAAATATTACACCATCTCGTAATACTACAAAGCAATGACAAACCTCACCTTTTACTTCGTCAGGTACACCTATTGCAGCTGCTTCTATTACATTATTATGTTTCACAAGAATAGATTCATATTCAGCAGGCCCAATACGTTTTCCAGCAATGTTTAACGTATCATCTGAACGCCCCGTAATAATATATTGCTCACCGTCATAAATGACCCAGTCACCATGAACCCATTTATTTTCAAATCGTGACCAGTATGTGTTTACATAACGCTCATCATCTTCCCAGAAACTTTTCGTCATACCTACCCAAGGTTTTTCTAAACATAATTCTCCGACTTCATCACGAATCGGTTTACCTTGACCATCAAGTACAACCGCTGCCATTCCTGGTAAAGATGCGTTAAAACTAATCGGTGCAATCGGCTTAATTAGGACGTTCCCAAAAATCCCACCTGAAATTTCAGTTCCCCCTGAATAGTTACAGATTGGAACTTTCCCTTTTCCAACCGTTTCAAACAGCCACATCCAAGGGTCTGGATTCCAAGGTTCTCCTGTTGATGCGAATACTTCTAAACTCTTGAGTGAATGTTTATTTACATATTCATCGCCTTTAGCCATTAACGCACGGATTAATGTCGGTGAAATACCTAGGTGAGTAATTTCATATTTATCGACTGCCTCCCATAAACGATCTGCCTCTGGGAAGTCTGGAACACCTTCGTACATAACCATCGTTGCTCCATTAATAAGAGAGCCAAATAGTAAAAATGGTCCCATCATCCAGCCCATATCAGTTACCCACAATACACGGTCGCCTTGTTTTATATTCATTCCAAATCCTGCATCAAATGCAGATTTTAGCGGGAAACCAGCATGCGTGTGTACTGTCCCCTTCGGCTTACCAGTTGTTCCTGATGTATATATAAGCATTAATGGATCATCACTGTTCATTTCTTCAGCATGTATAAATGGTTTTTCTTTTTCTAACGTACTCCATGAAAAATCATAATTATGCGGTGTAAAATCATTTCCTGCATGACGAACAATTACAACTTTTTCAACAGTTGGGCAATGCTCACAAGCTTTATCTACTTCATCTTTTAAAGAAACAATTTTCCCGCGGCGTGAAAAGCCATCTGCGGTAATAATCATTTTTGAACCCGCTGCTTGTACACGTGTCATTACTGCATCAGCAGCAAAACCTGAGAATATTGGTGAAATAATCGCTCCAATTTTCATTACCGCTAACATAGCAACAACTGTTTCAGGAATCATTGGCATGTAAATTGTTACACGATCACCTTTTTCAATACCAGCATGTTTCAAACCGTTGGCAACACGGCTTACCCAGCTGTCAAGCTCTTCATATGTAAATGATTTCGAAGTTCCGTTTTCCCCTTCATACATAAGTGCTGCTTGTGTTTTCGTTTTATCGTCTGCAAGCCAGCGAGATAAAGCAGATTCTACAACGTTACAAGTTCCCTCAGTATACCACTGTGCAAACGGTGTACCATTTTCTAAATCTAACACTTCTGTATATGGTTTCATCCACTGATAGCCAACTGCTCTCTCAGCTTCTCCCCAAAACCAAGCTGTTTCTTCAATTGACTTATTATAAAAAGCTTCGTAATCTTCATAGCCTAATGATTTCATCCAACCAAATAAACGCGTTTTTTCTTTATATTCTTCTGTTGGAAACCAAACTGCTTGTTTCATGTTTTCCCCTCCTTGACTTTTTGAGCAAGAAAGCCCTAAATAGGGCTTTTAAACTGGATATACAGGATGTTTACGATCCGTGAATACTTGATATTTACTCATATACATTTCGAATCGTCCTTTTAACTCTTCACGTAAATTGTTTGGATGAACAATACCATCAATCACCATCTCAGATGCTAAATGATAAATATCAATATCTTTCTTATACTCTTCACGTTTTTCAGCAATGAAGCTTGCACGCTCTTCTTCTGGTAAAGCTGCAATCTTATTTGCATATACAGCATTGACCGCCGCCTCTGGACCCATTACTGCAATAGAAGCTGTCGGTAATGCTAAGCAGCAATCTGGTTCAAATGCTGGACCTGCCATTGCATATAAACCAGCACCGTATGCTTTACGAACAACGATAGAAATTTTCGGTACAGTTGCTTCACTCATTGCAGAGATCATTTTTGCACCGTGACGAATAATACCAGCACGTTCTACTTTCGTACCAATCATAAATCCAGGTACATCCGCAAGGAATAATAGTGGGATATGATATGCATCGCATAAATTAATAAACTTCGCTGCTTTATCAGCTGAATCATGGAATAAAACGCCGCCCTTCATACGCGGCTGATTTGCAATAATGCCAATTGGCTTACCGTCAATACGAGCTAAACCTGTAATTAGTTCTTGGGCAAATAATTTTTTCACTTCAAAGAAAGAACCTTCATCAATTACTCTGTTAATGAGATCTTTCATATTGAAAGGAGCATTTTGGTTTTCTGGAATGATTTCTTCTAACGTTTTATCGAACTGTTTCGGTTCTTGAGGTGTAATCAAAGGAGTCTTTTCTAAATAGTTACTTGGAAAATAAGAAATATATTGTCTTGCTTGCGTAATTGCATCTTCTTCTGTTTTACATAAAACATCTCCGCATCCTGATACTGAGCAATGCATACGTGCTCCGCCCATTTCTTCTAAAGTTACCTTCTCACCGATAACCATTTCAGCCATACGCGGAGACCCTAAATACATAGAAGCATTTCCTTCAACCATCATAACAACATCACAAAATGCTGGAATATATGCGCCACCAGCTGCTGAAGGTCCAAATAATAAACAAATTTGCGGAACTTTACCTGATAATTTCACTTGATTATAAAAGATTCTTCCTGCACCGCGGCGTCCAGGGAACATTTCTACTTGATCGGTAATACGTGCCCCAGCAGAGTCAACTAAATAAAACAATGGCACACGTAATTTTTCAGCCGTTTCTTGAATACGTAAAATCTTTTCAACTGTACGTGCTCCCCATGACCCGGCCTTT
Organism: Bacillus sp. CDB3; assembly: GCF_002081505.1. Classification (NCBI taxonomy): domain Bacteria; kingdom Bacillati; phylum Bacillota; class Bacilli; order Caryophanales; family Bacillaceae; genus Bacillus; species Bacillus sp. CDB3. The sequence goes on from NZ_ALBR01000042.1 coordinate 23,482, forward strand.
ACAGTCGAATCATTTGCCATTACGCATGCAGTACGACCATGTATTTTACCAGTCGCAGTTACAACTCCATCAGCTGGTAATCCTGTTTGTTCACAATTTGCAAATAGTGCATCTTCCACATATTCACCATTATCAAATAAAAGAGCTAAACGATCTCGAACAAAGAGTTTTCCTTTTGCTTTGTTTTGTTCATGATATTTCGGTGCCCCGCCTTGCTTAATTGTTTCAACTCGTTCTTCAAATGAATTAGATTGTTGTTTTTGATCTAACATATTTACTCCCCCTTATACATTGGTTTGCGTTTTTCCTTGAATGCCTGTAATCCTTCTAATCTATCTTTCGTATGGATTACGCCCTCATACGCCTGTTTTTCCATTTGTAATCCGGTATGTAAATCTACTTGAATACCATTTGAAATTGCTTCTTTTGCTAATCGAACAGCAATTGGACCATTATTAGCAATTCGATCTGCAATTTCAATTGCTTTCTCTTCTAGTAAATCAGCTGGTACTACGAACTCTACTAAACCATATTCTTTCGCTTCTTGCGCCGAAATACGTCTTCCTGTATAAATTAATTCTTTCGCTCTACCGACTCCAATTAATCTTGGTAAACGCTGCGTACCACCTGCTCCAGGTATAATTGCAAGAGAAGTTTCAGTAAGACCTAGACTTGCAGTGTCAGAAGCAATTCTAAAGTCACAAGCTAAGCTTAATTCAGTACCTCCACCTAGTGCGATTCCATTAATAGCAGCAATAACTGGTTGTGGTAATTGTTCCACCATCTCCATAGTAGAACGAATCATACCCACAGCATGGCGAACTTGTTCTTCACTCATGCCAGCGCGTTCTTTTAAATCAGCACCAGCACAAAATGCTTTTTCACCAGCACCTGTTAGAATTACTACACGAGTATTTGACTCTTCACTTATTTGAGTTAATATGTTTTGTAACTCTTCTAATAACGCTAAAGATAATGAGTTTGCTTGTCTTTCACGATTTAACGAAATCTTTACAACGTGAGGTGTTACATAATCAACTGAAATGTTTTGTAATTGTAGCATCTTCTCACCTACTTATCGTTTTATGTTGAAGCGCTCTATACACATGACTCGGTAATTGGATATTTAATTTACTTTGAATAAATTGACTAGCTCTTAATAACTTCTCTTCATCAATATTCGTTTGGACACCTAACTTATGGAGCATATGAACTAAGTCATCAGTAGCAACATTACCTGATGCTCCTGGTGCATAAGGACATCCTCCGAGCCCACCACAAGAACTATCAAACGTTGTAATACCGTGTTCTAAAGACTTAACTACATTTGCCAGTGCCATTCCATACGTATTATGAAAATGCATGGCAAACTGTGAAGCATCATACTTCTTTAATAAATATTCTAATACTTGATCTACTTGTAATGGATTCGCTACACCAATCGTGTCACCAAGAGAGATTTCATAAATACCGTATGAAAATAGTTGATTACATATTTCGTCAACCGCTTCAATACTTATATCTCCTTCATAAGGACATCCAAATACAGTAGAAACATAACCTCTTACCTTTTTCCCTTCAAATGTTGCCTGTTTTGTTATATCTTCAATTACAGCTAATGCTTCTTTAATTGATTTATTAATATTACTTTTATTATGAGATTCACTTGCTGATAAAAAAACATTCACCTCATCTACATTTTGCAAAAAAGCTCGTTCCAAACCACTTTGATTTGGAACAAGCGCTGCATATGTAACATTTGGATCCCTTTTTAGCTCAGAAAATACATCACTTGCATCTGCTAATGCAGGAACCCATTTAGGGTGAACGAATGAGGAAACTTCAACGTACGATAATCCTGCTTCTGTAAGTAGTTGAATCCATTTTACTTTATCTTTTGTGCCAACAATCTTTTTTTCATTCTGTAAACCATCACGTGGCCCGACTTCTTTAATGACAGCAAAATTAGGTAGTTTCAATTCGCTTCCCCCTATATCTCCCTATTCAATTTCTAGTAATACATCTCCTTCGTTTACAAAGTCGCCTTCTTGCACGTTGATTTTCATAACAGTTCCGGCTTCTTCTGAAACGATTGGAATTTCCATTTTCATAGATTCCAAAATGACGACATCCTGCTCTTCCTCTACTGTATCTCCTACTCCTACAACAATTTTCCAAACATTTCCTGCCATCGATGCATATACTTTCGTCATCATTTTTTCCCCCTTAATATTCATAACTCTTATTTTTTAACAAGTTGTTTCGTTACAAAACCCGTTGTATAAATACCACTTTTGAACACATCGTCTTCCAATACTTGTAGTAACATTGGTGTATTCGTTTTAATACCTTCTACTTTTAACTCTTGTAGCGCATCCTGTAATTTTGATATCGCTTCTTCTCGAGTTTCACCATGAGCGATTACTTTCGCAATCATTGGATCATAGAACGGTGTAATCGTTACTTGATTCTCCAAAAAGTGATCAATACGTACATTTGTCGGTAAAGATAGATCTGTAATCTTCCCAGGTGATGGGAAGAAAGTTTTCGGATCTTCTGCATAAATACGAGCCTCGATGGCATGACCACTACGTTTTACATCATCTTGTGTAAATGATAGCTTCTCACCATATGCAATAAGTAGTTGTTGTTCCACTAGGTCTAACCCAGTAATTTCTTCGGTAACTGGATGTTCTACTTGTAATCTCGTATTCATTTCTAAGAAATAAAAGTTTTTTTGATCATCTACAAGAAACTCAACTGTCCCAGCATTCGTATAACCAAGAGCTTTAGCAGCTTGTACAGCAACTTCTCCCATCGCTTTTCGTGTACCTTCATCTAAAAATGGTGAAGGCGCTTCTTCAATCACTTTTTGATTTCGGCGCTGTACTGAACATTCGCGTTCCCATAAATACACTGTATTACCATGTGAATCTGCTAAAAGCTGAATTTCAATATGATGTGCATCTGCAATATATCGCTCTAAATACATTTCTCCGTTACCAAAGAAGTTTTGCGCTCTTGTCTTATTACTTTCAAATGCTTTGGTGAGCGTTTGCTCAGTTTCCATCAACTGCATTCCAATGCCTCCGCCGCCCGCGGATGCCTTAAGCATTAATGGATAACCAATTTGTTTTGCAATTTCAATTGCCTCTTCAGCAGTTTCAATATTTGTAGTAATACCCGGAACTACTGGTACATCTGCTGCTTGCATCGCTAAACGTGATTCAATTTTACTTCCCATCTTAGTAATGATTTCTTCTGAAGGACCGATAAATACAATTCCTTCTTCTTTACAGCGAATCGGAAAAGATGGATTCTCTGATAATAATCCGTATCCTGGATGGATTGCTTCAGCTTTTGACTTCTTAGCTATTTCTATAATTTTTTCAAGGTTTAAATAGCTTTCTTGGACACGCGGGCCGCCTACTAAGTAAGATTCATTTGCCATTTTTACATGAAGGGCATTTTCATCAGCCTCAGAATAAATAGCAACAGTGCGAATGCCAAGTTTTTGACAAGTTTTTATAATGCGGACTGCGATTTCCCCGCGATTTGCAATTAATATTTTTTGAAACATAGTGATTCCTCCTTTTTATCTACATCCTAAATGTCTTGCAATTACGAGACGTTGAATTTCAGAAGTACCTTCACCAATTTCTAACAGTTTTGCATCACGAATATGTCGTTCAACTTCATATTCACGCATATAGCCATATCCACCATGAATTTGTACTGCATGATTCGCTATACGACTTGCTGCTTCAGATGCAAACAATTTTGCCATAGCCGCTTCTTTACCGAAAGGTTTATCATTATCTTTTAACCAAGCTGCTTTATGTACTAAATTACGCGCTAATTCCACTTCAGTCGCCATATCAGCTAATTTAAATTGAATCGCTTGGAAATTAGAAATCGTTTTTCCAAATTGTTGACGTTCTTTCGCATATTGCAGAGCACGTTCAAATGCAGATTGTGCAATACCTACTGCTAATGCCGCAATTGAAATACGTCCTCCATCAAGTGTATATAAGAATTGTTTAAATCCTTTATTAACATCACCAAGAATATTTTCTTTCGGTACACGTACACCATCAAGTACGATTTCACAAGTATTAGAAGCACGAACACCCATCTTATCGTAAGGACTTGAGATTGTTAATCCTTCACTTGTAGTCGGTACAATGAATGCAGAAATACGTTTTTTACCATTCTCTTCAAAACCGTTGATAGCGGTTACAATAATTGTATTTGCGTACTCTGCATTTGTAATCCAACACTTTTCGCCACTAATTACATATTCATCGCCATCTAAAATAGCTTTCGTTTGAGTGCCACCTGCATCAGATCCAGCGTTCGGCTCTGTTAATCCGAAAGCACCTAATGTTTTACCTGACGCCATTGGAACTAAATACTTTTGTTTTTGTTCTTCTGTACCGAAATAATAAATTGGAGAAGCACCTAATGAAATTGTTGCAGCATAGCTTAAACCAGTACCACCACAAGCACGACCAATTTCTTCAACTGCTAGTGCGTACGATACAGTATCGCCACCTGAACCTCCATACTCTTCCGGGAATGGGATGCCTAATAATCCTAGTTCGCCCATTTTTTGAAATGTTTCATATGGAAATTCCGCAGTTTTGTCATAATATACAGCTTTCGGTGCGATTTCCTTTTCAGCAAAGTCACGTACCATTTCTTTAATCATTTGTTTTTCGCGAGTTAGAGTAAATTCCATTACGCTACACACCCCTTATCGAATATTGAGTTTCGACAGCGTGCGAGTTACTACTACAAACATTACTTCTTAAAAGACATGAATATTAGTTAGACAATTGCTATAATTCTGTCATAACTTAATTTTAAAACAGATTCTGTACCAATGCACAAAAAAATTCCTACATTGTTCTACAACAACATAGGAATTTTCTTGTCGAATTATGTATTATATTGTTTAATAATCTCTACCTTTTCCCAAATCAGAAATTTTTACTAATGCTTCAGCGTATGGTTCGAAATATGTTTGTCTTCATAAATACTTTTCATCAAATCGAATAGCCCATGTTTTTAAAATTACAAGTAAACTACTAAGAGGGATTTTCTTTTCAAAATACCTCTATAGCAACTCTAAAAAATGAGTTTTTCTTGTTTTTTAGAGTTGTTTTAAAATATCCGAAAATGTGCTCACATACATTTACATTTGATGAATAGCGGGGCGCGCGCATAAATAATTCATTTAAAGTCTTCTCATAGTTGTCAAATACAACTTCAACCATTTCATTTTTAAAAATTTGCAATAATACGCCCTAATTCTTTTTGTTTCTCCTGATTTTATACCATAAATATATACTAATAATCTAATTGAAACGCTACAAGTTCTTTTATGTTTTTAGTATATTTAATCATTTTGTAATGCGCGATTGTAAAAGAAATACTCTCTTATAATAAAATTCGACAATCTACCTTCTTCTTCAATTAGAAGATGTGAAAATTTTTTTATTACTGCTCCGCCTAATTATCCAGTTCCTTTTCCTTTTACTGGTCCTTTTTCAAAACTAGAATAAATTTCCACATAAAAAGTGCCATAACTTGGCGAACGATTCTTCAAAATAAAACCGTCAACTTCAAATAATGTTTGTAAAAACGCATTTGAAAATTGCTCCATGTTTTCAGTTACATCTTCTCATGTCGACGGTTGCACAAGTTTATTCAAACCGTTTTCTTCTACAATTCGTATCGTTTCACGAGGGACGCCTAAACCAATCTCTACTTCAGGACAAACAAGGGATAAATGTAACAAATGGCTGCAAGCTTCGAATTCTTATATCTTAAATAATCTCTCCACTATAGCGACAGGCATCTAATTCTAAACATTTACTTACAACAATTGTCGGTTTAGCAAATTGATGCATCACATTACCTCCGTGGCGTAAGTCCATACAATATAAATTGAATCGTATTTTCAATTTCCACTTCATCATCCCATTTCTCTTCAGGCAATAATAAAAACCTCGTTAAGAGAAATCCTAGTACAGCTGATAAAGTAAGACGTAATACGGAAGATGGTGGCATTTCAATAATTTCCCGTTCTTCTTGAAACTTTACAATTAACTTTTTAAAATGTGAAAGCAGTTCTGTTTCTACTAATTGTTGTATTTCACTTTTTAGTTCCGGCTGAAATGGTACTTCTTGAATTAGTATTTTTATCATTGGAAAATGCTTTTTGGCAAATTCAAACCTATTATGAATTACTACTCTTAAAAGACCTTCATACGATTCATAATTTGTTTTAAATATTTCCTTGGCAAAAGCTTGTATGAAAAATGGCGCAGCGAACTTTGTTAAGGTCGGCATCACAACTGCAAACAATAAATCTTTTTTCGTCTTATAGTAGCGGAAGATTGTTCCTTCCGCTACACCCGCACGCTTTGCAATTTCACTCGTTGAAGTTGAGGCGTATCCTTTTTCTCCAAACATATCAACAGCTGCCTCTAATATACGCATTTGACGTTCATTACGTTTATCAGTATTCGTTGCGGCAACTAATTCTTCCAGCCAATCCTTCTTCATTTATAATGCTCCTTTTTATCTTCATTATATTTTGCGATGTTTTTTTAAAGCAAATACATTTCCTACTGCAAATAATAGTGAAAAAAGAAGTAAAACAGTAAGATCTAAAGCAATTTCTGTAAACCCTTGATTCCGAATCATTATTTGTCTCATTGCGTCAGCACCATATGTGAGTGGGAATAATTTCCCTAACATTTGTAACCACTTATTCATGGATTCCATTGGAAACAATCCAGAAAAGAAGACTTGAGGTACAATTACAAGCGGTATAAACTGAATCATTTGAAATTCATTATTTGCGTATGCCGATAAAAATGTCCCTAATGTTAGTGCAGTTAAAGATAGCATACATGTAGTAAGTAGCGTTAGCCATATAGAGCCAGCTACATAAAGGTCTAAAATATAAACTGAAAAACTTACGATAATAATAGATTGTATAAATGCAAAAATTCCAAAACCAATAATATATCCTACAACTATTTCCCATCTTCTTACCGGAGTGGATAATAGCCTTTCTAAAGTGCCACTTAAACGTTCTCTTACGAAAGATACTCCTGACAATATGAATACAAAGAAAAATGTAAAAAAACCGATTAATACTGGCCCAAGCCCATCAAACATCGTAAAGTCTTTAGAACCATGTAAATACTCCACTTCAGGTTTCATAATCGATACATCATTCTTCTCTGTGCTCTTTTGCAATACTTGCAGTACAGCACGATTTTTTGATGAATCACTGCCTTCTAATAGAAGATTCATTTTTCCATTCTCTAAATAGATCACTGCATCCACCTTTTGCTTTTCTAATTCAGAATATGCCTTTTCTTTTTCATATTCATAAATTGATGCTTCTTGATTCTTCATCGCCTTCACTATTGGAGCCGGCACATCCACAACAGCGATATGTGGTATATAATCTTTTTGTGTAAACACGAGAGACAATAACCAAAGTAATAACATTGGTGCCCCAAACATCATTGCTAAAGAACGTTTATCTCGAAAAAATTGACGGATGATTCGGATGACTACACCATTAACTCTCATGATTCAATCACTCCTTCTAACATAAAGACATCTTCAATTCGTCCAGATGATGTTTGTTTTTTTAATTCCTCAGGTGTACCAATCGCAACTAACTTCCCTTCTCTAATTAGCCCTAGACGTTCGCAAAACTCTGCTTCATCCATAATGTGCGTTGTTACAATAATAGTTGTCCCTTTCTTTTTAAGATCATAAAACTTCTCCCAAATCGACTTTCGAAGAATAGGATCTATCCCAACTGTTGGCTCATCTAAAATCAATATTTCTGGTTCATGAAGGAGTGCTATCGCCAGTGATAGACGTTTTTTCATTCCACCTGAAAATTGCTGTACTTGCATTTTCATATGCTCAGTTAATTGTACAAGTTCAAAAACTTCTACAATTCTCTCTTTCTTACGCTTACCTTTTAATCCATACATTGTTGCAATAAAATCTGCATTTTCATATGCCGATAGTTCTTCGTATAATGCATCAGCCTGAGCCATATAACCAATTCTTTTCATGCCATTTAAATTAGGCATGTTTGTATTAAAAACAATTACATCTCCTGTAGTTGATTCATTAATACCTGCAATCATTTTAATGAGTGTTGTTTTCCCTGATCCGGAAGGTCCGACCAATCCAAAAATTTCTGCCTTTTCTACTTGCAATGAAAGGTTATACAAAACTTCTTTTTTCCCAAAACTTTTTGATACATCTCGTAAAATAATTGAACTTTGTTGCACTCTAAATCCCCCTTTTCTATAAAATGAGTGAGTACTCACTTTTATTTTACTCTTGAGTTATTATATGTCAAACTTTACTAATAAATATTTTTTCTGTTAATAACTAAAACAATGAAACAGAGTCGACATTAGAATACTTTTTCTGAAAGTCGACTCTGTTTCATTGTAAATCATTCGATTTTGTTTATGTTTTTAAATTTAAATACTTTCTAATTCTAGCAACATCTAATGAATATTCGATAACTATTTGCTGTATTGGCAAAATAACTGTTTCCGGATATAAATGTGCATACTGTAAAGTTTCTGCATACTTTTCTAATCTTTTTTCTAAATACTTTACAATTTGTTCAGGATGACTTACTAATAAAGACTTACAATAATAATGAATTTGTTCCTCAATCGCCGTATATTCCTCAATTTCAAATTCTTTATGCATTTGTACACCCCTTTATATTTTAATTACGTCTAATATTGACCATTTCAATTCGACACTCTTAATTTTTGATTATTTAAACTATAACAACTTATTGAGTCAAATTTTGTTACTTTATGTAGCGAGGAGAAAATTTAACAAAATTGTAATGGAAACTTGTACTGAAGAAAAATTAGCTTTAAATTATTCCCCTGAACAAAAAAGCCGTACAGATTAATTTAACTGCACGACTACAATCTCGGGTCTATTAAAGATTCTTTGCGGAATGGTACTATTACCTAATCCTCTACTAACTATCATTGATGTACTTTGTTTTTCATATAAACCCGCTGTATATTTAGGTAATATACCTTGATTAGGAGCAACCAACCCACCTATAAATGGTAGTCTTACTTGTCCGCCATGGGCATGCCCAGATAAAACTAAATCTATTTTTTCCTCAGTATACACATTTAAAAATTCAGGTCTATGAGAAAGTAGTACCTTATATCCATCTGGATTTACTTCATTTTTCGCTTTAGCAATCTCATTTTTCACTATAGATCCTTCATTATGATTTCCACTAGTAAACTCAGGATCATCTATACCTAACAAATATATTTCCTGTCCGTCTTTTTGAATGTTTATATGTTCATTTCTTAAAACAGTGACATGATGCTTCTTCAATTCTGTCTCTAAACTGTTATATTGCCCTGACCACTTTTCATGATTCCCTGTCACAAAATATACCGGATACTCCTTTACAAGCTCTCGTACTACTTGCAAACTAACTTCTGCATCGTATGATTTACTATCTATTAAATCACCCGTTATAGTAATAATGTCCGGTTGAATACTTTTTACTTTTTTAATTAACACGTCTTGATTATCACCAAACATTTTATTATGTAAGTCTGAAAGCTGGAGAATTTTAAAGCCTTTAAAAGAGGAGGGGATTTTACTAGATGTTATTTTAATTTCACTTACACTTATTAAATTGTTCTGCAAATATAAAAATATACTAATACCCGCTAATGTACCAATAATAAATATGATTCTATTAATATTTTTTTCATAGTTTCTCCTAAAAGGTTTTCATTAATTTAACATATAGAATTATTTCTCTAATTATTTTCAGCACCAAAATCCATAACTATTTCCTTACTACTTTATTACCTTAACTTGTATTAATCTGTTTTCCATAACGATAACACAAATATCGAGTTCGGATCACCATAACATTGGAACCTTGAATGGCTTCGTATGTCTTCCTGTTATATATTACCTTAGGAAAGTTTGTACTTACTTTTGATATTAACGCTAATGTAACCTTAATAGAAAAAGAATCGGCCATTTCAACTTATAGACATGCCCTTTTATTAAAAAATTTTCACAAGCATGATGCTTCGATAAAAAACAAAAAGGACTGTATTTGATATTATCCCCTTTAGGTAGACAGTGTAAAAAGACCATGAACATACATGGATGTTACACTATTACTTGGAGGGGATTTTTCATGACTAAAAAAGGTTCAACATTTAATACCTATTCAGAAGAATTAAAGTTATCAGCTGTTCAAAGTTATTTAAACGGTGAAGGAAGTTACAATATGATAAAGGAAAGATATCAGATTAGAAGTTCTACCCAGCTTAAAAATTGGGTCAAAAAATATAAAGAATGTGGTGAGATTACAGATACTCGCGGGAAAAATGGGGGAATGAAAGGTATACCAAACCCTCTAAAAGGAAAACGTGTTTATTTTAAGACGATTGAAGAGGAACGTGACTACTATAAAGCGCAGGTTGAATATTTAAAAAAGCAGTATCCAAATCTATAAATGGAGGCGTACTAAAACATAAAGAGAGATATCATATCATTGAATCATTAAAGACAAAGTATCCAGTTATATGGCTTACGAAATTTGCGGGTGTACATCGTTCCAGTTACTATAAGTGGATTCATACCAAAGGTATGGAAAACATACGACTAAAATCCGAGAAACGACTAAAAAAGGTAATGCGATCTATTCACGTAAAGCACAAAGAATATGGTTATCCACGTATGAAAATCGCTTTACAGGAAGAGGGATATTTTATAAATCACAAAAAAGTATATCGCTTAATGAGTGAGCTCAATATTCAATCTATTATTCGAAAGAAGCGTCGCTTCTTTAAAGGGAACTATTCCAATGTTTTTCCGAATGTTTTAAACCGTGAATTTAAAGATCGCCAACAAAATGAGGCACTTGTTACAGATATTACTTACCTACGATTCCAAGAGGGATTTCGGTATCTTTCTGTTGTCCAAGATATTTATAATAACGAAGTTGTTTCTTGGAAAATATCCAAGCGGAATGATAATGAACTTGTATTAGATACAATTGAAATGGTGGCACAAAAAAGAGATGTGCGTGGAACCATTCTCCATTCAGATCAGGGATTCCAGTACACATCTCATGCCTACAATAAACGACTTTCCGATTTAGGTATCATTGGTAGCCACTCTCGCAAAGGAAACTGCCATGATAACGCTTGTATCGAGTCATTTTTCTCCCATTTTAAATCGGAGATGTTGTATTTGAATCATTTTAAAACAGAAGAAGATTTAATACAAGCAATTGAAGAATATATTTACTTTTATAACTATAAACGGTTCCAAAAACGACTCAACCATCGAGCGCCGATAGAATATCGAATCTCGATGGCTGCTTAGTCTTTTTAACATTGTCTACTTGACAGGGATAAGACCATTCCAGTCCTCTTTGTTTTTTAATGTTATCAATTTAAAAACCTTCAGCATACACATTTTGATAAAGTCTCAACCTGTCTTGTTAGTTTAGTAGGCATTTAGCTTTTTTCTCTTCCCTTATATTTATTATCTCCGAATCTGTCCATTCCCACGAATCATATATTTTGTGGAAGTCAATGCAGGAAGCCCCATTGGTCCCCTTACGTGTAGCTTTTGCGTACTGATGCCGATTTCTGCGCCGAAGCCGAATTCAAAACCATCAGTAAATCGTGTCGAAGCATTATGGTAGAGTGCCGCAGCATCGACGGATGTGAAAAACTTGCTAACGTTTTCTTCACTCTCTGTAATAATCGCTTCAGAATGCATGGATCCATAAGTATTGATATGATTAATCGCTTCTTCAGCAGAGGAAACTATTTTGACTGCTAGCGTGAGAGATAAAAATTCTGTCCCCCAGTCTTCTTCTATAGCGGGTACAATAGAAGCATCAATTGCCAATACTTTATTATCTCCACGTAGTTCTACTCCTCTTTCCTTTAACGAAGAAAACAGTTCGTTACCAAATCGATGTCCCCAATTTTCATGAAGTATAATCGTTTCAATTGCATTACATACAGATGGACGCTGCGTTTTGGCGTTTATGATAATATCAAATGCCATTTGTTTATCTGCAGTTTCATCAATAAAAACATGACAATTCCCTGCACCAGTTTCCAATACCGGAACAGATGCTTCTCTCACTACAGTATCGATTAACTGTTTACCACCTCTTGGGATAAGAACATCCAAGTACTCGTTTAGTGTAAACAGCTGCTTTGCACTATCTCGCGTTGTATCTTCTATGAGCTGCACACTTTCTGGAGGCAAGCTTGTTTGTTTGAGTGCTCGGTGAATAACGGCAACGATGGCTTTGTTAGAATTGATAGCAGAAGAACTACCACGTAATATGACTGCGTTTCCTGTTTTCAAACATATTGTAGCAGCATCTACCGTTACATTTGGCCTTGCCTCGTAAATCATCCCAACAACACCAAGTGGTACACGCATCTCCTGAATAGATAGTCCATTTGGTCGCTCCCATTCGCTTACACATTCTCCAACAGGATCACGTAATTCAATTAGCTGCTTAATTCCCTCTGCCATATCAATAATACGCTGCTCATTAAGCATAAGACGATCAAGAAGAGAATGAGAAAATCCTTTCGCCTTACCCTCTTCAATATCCCGTTTGTTTCCCTCTAAAATATAAGCTGTTTCTACTATTAGCCTTTCAGCAATTGAAGCAAGTGCTTCGTTTTTTGATTGGTTGATTTAAGCACAAGATCCCTAGCAATTTCTTTCGCTTTTTTCCCTTTGCCAACACTTCATTCATTTTTATTTCCTCCTTTTTAAAGATTACAGTTTGAGAGCCCTTTAACACCAGTATCTAAATCTTTCTTGTATTAGAATTAAAGCTTAAAATGAAACCCAATGATCCCTATGAATGACTTCATAATTATGCCTTTCGCCTCTTGCTTGAATATCTTGGCTTTGCATACCTTTTACAGCCCCTAGTTCCTCTGCGTTATATGTGCATTGTCCTTTTCCAATTACGCGCCCTTGTTGCGTGATTACTTCTACGACTTCACCCACTTTGAAAAATCCTGATACATTCGTAACACCAGCAGGAAGAAGACTCTTACCATGCTGAATGATAGCAGTAGCTGCTCCGGCATCTACTTCAATTTGTCCGCTAACAAGCGAATGCAAGGCGATCCATTGCTTGTTCATCTTCATTTCTTTTTGAGGAGCATTTCCGACATACGTTCCATCACCTTTGCCCTTCAAAACATCTACAAACTTCTCTTGTCCACGTCCTGTTCCGATAAATACACTCACGCCAAGAGAGAGTGCTGTCTTCGCAGCATCAATTTTTGATTTCATACCGCCAGTCCCAAGTTTTGATCCAGCATCTCCTGCAAGAGAAGCGATTTCTTCCGTAACTTCAGGAAGGAAATAATATTTTTTCGCATCTGCATTTTTCTGAGGATTTTTGTCATATAAACCGTTCACATCCGTAAAAATCATAAGCATATCCGCCGAAACAAGCCCGCTTACTAAAGCTGACAGCATATCATTATCACCGAATGTCAGCTCCTCTAAAGAGATGGAATCATTTTCATTAATTATTGGAAGAGCAGAACGGTTTAGTAACTCTCCTAAAGTAGCGTAAGCATTACTATATTGTTCTTTTCTAGAAAAATCACTTCTCGTCAGCAAGAGTTGCGCAGTAACGATACCATACTTACGGAATTCCTCCGTGTACGCCTGCATTAACAAACTTTGTCCGACAGCCGCAGCAGCCTGTTTTCCTTTAATTGTCACAGGTCTGCTAGGATACCCTAGAGCAGAAAAACCTGCAGCGACGGCCCCAGATGTAATTAACAAAACTTCATGCCCTTCCTCTTTCAATCGAGCCAATGCGGCAACATGATCTGAAAGTTGTTCTTTAGAAATGCCTCCATGACTATCTGCTAGAGAGCTACTCCCAATCTTTACAACAATTCGTTGTTTTTTCACTTTTGTATCCCCCAAGTCTAAAATCAAATTTTTTTATAAATTACACTTCTATTCATACAGCTTGCAGCGATTTCTATTCTCACCAATGCTGCACCTAGCCTATTAAAGAGCAAAATAAAAATGACCGCTTCGCCCTTAATAAAATAAAAAGGACGAAACGGTCATTGTTCCGCGGTACCACCTTAATTGATATACATAGATATCCACTTGGCGCCTATAACGCAGGCGTACGCCTAAACTTTCATTTAAGACTCAGGGATAGGTTCGATACATTCTATACGAGGAATCTTTCAGCCGGTGAATTCCACTCTCTTTCGTAAGAAGACATATGTACTAATTCCCTTCAACGATTTTCGATCTAATTTTTTTATATTATGCGATATTGTTTGTTTTTGTGTCAAGAGATATTTTGAAAAATTATTAGTGCGACAAGTTTTTAGTATAAAATTATGAATATCACCACTTCTTAAAAATGTGGATTTAACTATACCTTATCGTTTATTCATCAACATACAGCCTTCTAGCATGCAACACATAGAGCTAGTTATGTTACAAATCCTAAAACTTCTCCTCATTCCTTATACAAAAAATAGAATGTATTGCTATTATCAAACACAATCTTTGATGTTATCAAGTGTAGACAATACAAAATATTAAATTTTACTGCATGTACTTATATAGTTTCAAATAAAATTAATTTATTTATTTTTAGTATTGCAAAAAGGACTATACTCTCTTAAAATATTTCTTTATATTGTATGGGATATTATTTAACTTTTTCAGAATAATATTTTAAAACCGATAAAATTGATTATAAAAGGAGCCAGATCGAGTTATTATGGACAAACAGATTGGATTCATCGGATGTGGAAATATGGGGATGGCTATGATTGGTGGGATGATAAACAAAAATATACTGCCTTCAGAAAAAATAATTGGTTCAGATTTAAACGTTTCAAATTTAAAAAATGCTAGTGAAAAATATGGCATAACTATAACTTCTGACAACAATGCGGTAGCTAAAAATGCTGATATTATAATTTTGTCAATCAAGCCCGACTTATATTTACCAGTAATTAACGAAATAAAAGACCAAATAAAAAACGATGTAATAATCGTAACTATTGCTGCCGGAAAAAGCATTATGAGTACTGAGGATGCTTTTGGTAGAAAGTTAAAGATTGTAAGAGTAATGCCTAATACACCAGCTCTTGTTGGCGAAGGAATGTCTGCACTGTGCCATAATGAACTGGTTACAGAAAAAGATTTAGAAGATATATTAAACATTTTTAATAGTTTTGGTCAAACAGAGATAGTAAATGAAAAATTAATGGATGTTGTAACTTCTGTAAGTGGTTCTTCGCCAGCCTATGTATATATGTTTATAGAAGCCATGGCGGATGCTGCTGTATTGGAAGGAATGCCAAGAGATCAAGCATATAAATTCGCAGCCCAGGCTGTATTAGGTTCTGCGAAAATGGTACTAGAGACAGGAATACATCCAGGTGCATTGAAAGATATGGTTTGTTCTCCAGGTGGAACGACTATAGAAGCTGTAGCAACATTAGAAGAAAAAGGTTTAAGAACAGCCATCATTTCAGCTATGAAGCGTTGTACTCAAAAATCTGTTGAATTATCTAGTCTAACGAAAAACAATTAAAATAAAATTTACCAATTGCGTACGCCTTAATTAAGTTGTATACCATATTCACATTTAGTTTAGATAATCCTCATTATAAGTAGTAAATAAAACGGACGAATTCATACTTGCTTGAGTTTGTCCGTTTTATTATTTATTATTCTTAAATAATTTCATGCTATTTGTTACCCTCTAGCCTTCCCCGCATAAGACTCTGTATAAAATTAGGTAAAGAAATGAGAAAACTTAGAGTTTATTACCTAAGAATATTGATTACAACTTTAGCTGCCTCTGCAATTAGTTGATTATCATAGGTAGCCTCTTTCTCATCTTTACTAGATAAAATTGCGATAATAATGGGTGCTCTATTTGGCGGCCAAACGATAGCAATATCATTTCGTGTCCCATAACTTCCAGCTCCTGATTTATCTCCAACTATCCAGTCAGTTGGTACGCCTGCACGAATAAGTTTGTCTCCTGTAGCATTTCCTTTCATCCATTCTGTAAGAATGTTACGTTTATGAGCTGGAAGCGCATTTCCGACCGTAAAAGCTTTAAGATTCGTAGCAATTGCTTTCGCTGTACTAGTGTCACGAATGTCTCCTGGAATAGCCTCGTTTAACTCTGTCTCAAAGCGATCAGCCATAGTAACCCGATCACCCATCTGTCTAAGCGCTTTTTCATATCCTTTAGGTCCACCTATTTTATGAAATAGAATGTTCCCTGCAGTATTATCACTGGAACGAACAGCGGCCTCAGCAATTTCTCCTAATGTCATTCCAGTATCTACATGTTTCTCTGTAACGGGTGAATATTCTACTAAGTCGTCTTTCGAATAAGTGATAACTTCATTTAACTTCTCAGTTGAGTTTTGCTGTAGCAACACTCCTGCCGCTAACGCCTTGTAGGTTGATGCAAAGGCAAATCTTTCGTTAGGTCGATAAGAAATTGTTCGATTTGTACCAGTATCAATAGCATACACACCTAATCGAGCATCAAATTCTTTCTCAAGTTGAGAGAATTCTTGATACGTCGCATGATTTTTATGTTTCACTTGCCCTGTCTTTTCTTTCGCTTCAACTTGCAATGCCCCTCCTGTTGTAAAAGTTTCTAAGCTTGTAAGACCTAAACCTAATATGCCAGCACAGATCCCTATTATTAGCATCCTCTTGTTTTTCAAAATCATCATTCCTTTCAAATTTTCAATACTGAAAACAAGTGGTAAATTCAATACACTGTATCCAATTTGAACACCTGTTTTTATACGTACACATAATAGACCATCTAGAAAACAAGTTTGTTCCATAAATTTAAAACCTTTTAACTAGTAGCCAAGATATTAACAAAAGTAAGAGATAGCAACTATGTTAGCTGCTATCTCTTATTTTAAATCTTCTTTTTTATTTAACTTATTAAAGTTTTTATATAAACAGGGGCTCTTCCCCTGAGAAAAGTGCACATATTTTTCTAATTTTGATTCGAACTATCTGTACTAGCAGCTTCACCATGTATACGTTGCTGTTTTAAATCAAAGTATGCATCTAAAACTTCCTTTCCAATTATAGAATTAATTCCATTTTTATCATCATGAAGCCATGGGACTACTACAGAAAATGCTACTTCTGGATTATCATATGGAGCATATCCAACTAATGTTAAGTTGTAACATTCCATACGTTCTCCTTTTGCATTTCTACCAATAGGATCATCTCCACCATATACAGTTTGAGCTGTCCCTGTCTTTCCTGCTGGTTTATATGGAGCATTTTTGAAATACTTCACTCCAGTTCCATCACCTTCTTGGAATACCCATCTAAAGCCTTCTTTTATCCGATCAATATGTTCTTTCTTCATATCAACTCGATTTAATACGACAGGCTCTATAGAGCGTATAACTTTGCCAACCTCTTCTTCTTTTATTGATTGTTCTCGTATTTCTTGTACAATTTGGGGCTGCATACGATATCCACCATTTGCAATCGTTGAAATATATTGTGCCAATTGCAATGGCGTATAAGTATCATACTGACCGATAGAAAAATCTAGTAAAAATCCAGGTTGACTATCTACTTTTCTAGTTTGTCCAATTATTTCATTCGGTAAATCAATACCTGTTGGGACCCCTAAACCAAATTGTTTAAAATAATAGCGCATCGTATCAAATGCTTCTTGTTTAATATCCAACGAACCATTTGGTACGTAATTAACTCCCGCAATTTTTAAAGCTGTCTGGAACATGTATACATTCGAAGATACTTGTAAAGCTCGTAAATCATTAATATTACCAAATCCGGATACATTCCACGATTTCTTAGCTTGTGTACCTTTAAATTTCATCGGTGCATCATAAAATTGATCTCCTGGATGTATTGCCCCTGTCTCATATCCAGTTAATAAAGTAGCACCTTTTACAGCTGACCCTAGCTCATACGAAGTTGTCATGTTACCTAATGCCAAATCCTCAATCTCTATTTTACCTTCTTTTTCTACAATCTTTTTGCCTGCCATAGATAAAATCTGCCCATTATTTGGGTTCGTCATGACGACAAAAGCTCGGTCCAACAGTGGCTCTGAACTCTTAAAAGCTCTCAAATTTTTCTCAATACTTTCTTCCACTTTCTTCTGTAATTCCATATCAATCGTTAATGTTAAACTATTACCACTTTTTCCTTTCGAGATTATTTCTGCGCTAACAATGTTTCCTGATTTATCAGTAATGTTTTTCACTTCTTCTTTTGTGCCGTGTAATACATCTTCATATCGTTGTTCAATATAACTTTTTCCTACACGATCATTACGGTTATATCCACGTACCAAATAAGAATCTAAGTTTTCTTTCGGTAATCCTTCTTCACTACTTGTAATATTACCTAACACGGAACGAAATAAATTACCATTTACATAATTACGTTCCCAATCAACTGTTGCATCTACTCCTGGAAACTCCGCAAGGTTTTCACTTATGCGCGCATACTCTTGATCTGTTACATCCTTTTTAATAATTTGTGGTGTTAGTTGATAACCTGAACTCATTTTACTTTTAATAGCTAACACTTTTAAATCTTGTGCTGTTAATTCTGCCAATTCCACTTCTGTCACACGACTTCGTCTTAAATCTTCAATTTTTTTGTCTAGCTCTTTTCCCTCTATTCCCTTTTCTTTAAACTTTCCTATGTCTTTTTTAGTGATCTTTGATTCCGCACGTTTTGTATTCAATTGCATCCAGAAATCTTTTTTATCAATATCAGTTAATTTATTTATATCTTGCTCAGGCATTTCAAGTACTATTGCCAAGTCTTTTGCTGTTTTTAAAATGTCTTTACTCGTTATCCCCTTCACCCTTGTATACGCAATCGTACGAAGAGATCGATTATTAACAACCATTTTTCCTTCTCGGTCTAGAATTTGTCCACGTGGAACCGGAATACTAGTTGTTTCATTTTGACTGTTTTCCACTTGGTTCTTATACGCCTCTCCTTCAACAATTTGTACCTTTCCTAGCTGCATAATAATAGCCGAGAATAGCAGAAAGATGAAAAGGAACATTATATTTAATCGAATAGATATATATGTTTTCTGCTTATTTCCTTTTTGTTTTATCATAAATCCTCCATATAATTCTTCTGAGAATTGCTTCTAATACTTAGTAAATACAAAAAGCGTTCCCTATATATTAGATACCGCTGGCCGGTTATAAATATCGTCTCAACTTTTTTGCTAAATCCTTGTAAGCATCCATTCCTTTTGGTTTAGCCGGGTAATTAATAAATCTCCCTTCCTGTTACTTTTTTGTAGCTTGCATTAGAAATGCTAAACTGTATAATGACTCATATTAAACTTACACGTAGACTTACTATTAACTTTTCATACTGATTGTTCCTTTCTGACTGCTGTAATACTTAATAGACAACCTTAACAATAAAGTTGTTCCACATTTACAAAAAAATAATTAACTATAAGATGAAATAAGCTAAAAAAGGGAGGGTTTTATGTTACAGAAAAAAATAAAAAGATGGAGATTTTTTGCGATTCTTTCTTTTGTAGGTTTGATTTTACTAATTTTATTAAAAATCAACTTCATTTCAATTACTATCGCAACTTCTTCAGCTGACAGAGGCAAAATTTTTGATCAAAATGGTGTAATACTAGCTACAAATAAGAAAGTTAAGTCTCTATATTGCACCTTTAAAGAAGAAAATCTATCGAATCAAGATACATCAAACACATTAGCTTTTTTCAATCAATTTTCAAACGAGTTTCAACATGACATTTCTACAGAGGACATAAAATCGCAATTACAACAATCTTGTAAAAAGCAGACTATGAATGATATACCGTTATACTCTGATATAACTGAGAATGAACTTGCATTCATAAACAAAAACAAACCCAATAATGTAATAATCAAAGATGAATTGATTCGATATTACCCCAAACATGAAATGGGTTCACAGGTAATTGGGTATGTAGAAAATGACTTTAATTCTAACAATGGACGTGTTGGGAAAAGCGGAGTTGAGCTTCAATATGAAAATGATTTAAAAGGAAAACCAGGAAAAACTCTGATTTTTAAAATGAATAATAAAAAGTTCTTTTGGAACATTCGAAAAGTACAAAACGGAAAAGATGTCAGGCTATCTTTAGATTCTAAGTTGCAGCAAAAAACAGAGGAAGCACTAAGATCTCAAATTAAGAAAATACCTGATGCTGATGCTAATGCTGGCTATGCTATAGTGAGCGATGTAAAAACTGGTGCAATTTTAACAATGGCCAACTCAGCAGTTTTTGATCCGAATACATTATATACACAAGTATCATCTAAAAAAGAAAACATCAAATCACTTTCACAAAATAAAGCAATTCAAAAATTAAAGTATGGTGAATCCTATGTAAATATGGCCTCTACTATAAAGCCACTTACTATTTTAATTGGATTAAACGAAAAGCTTTTTCAACCTGAAGATACTTATTTAGATAAAGGTAGTTTTCAATATGATAATCAAAATAACATTATTAATGCTCCCGGAACGCCAACAGGTGAAATTACACCGAGTCAAGCTATCATTAATTCTTCTAATACATTTATGACAGCAAAAGTAGCTCTACCGTTATTCAACCAAAATAATGGGAATATAGAAAAGGTAGCAAATATATGGACAGATTATTTAAAGCAATTCGGTCTTCGCTCTAAAACGGGTATTGATTTACCCTCTGAAGAAGACGGGCAATATGAATTTCATCCATCTAGTAAGTTTGAAAATGGAGTCTCTGCTTTATTAAATGCCTCTTGGGGAGGAAATGAAGTGCATTCCCCTCTTCAACTTGCTCAATATGCAGCAACTTTGGCAAGTAAAGGTGATAAATATAAACCTCAAATCGTAAGTGCTATTATTGGTCCGGACGGTAAGGACACAAAAAAGTTTAAACCGATCTTAGAAAGTTCAAATCATTATCCTATGAAATTTTGGAGTGTCATGCAAGCTGGGATGAGTCAAAATATAGAGGAGATTAAAAACTTGCCCTTTCATGTCGCAGGTAAAACAGGTATAACAGGCTTTCCGAGCGAGCAAGAAAAAATGATAAATCATTCTCTTTTCATTGCATATGCTCCTACCGAAGATCCACAAATTGCTATTTCTGTTGTAATTCCTGGTGGTAAGACAGAAAAAAACAGTGCCGCTCTCGTTACATCAGAAATTTTAGAATCGTGGAATTCACTTCAAAATGAAAATAAAAACAAAGAGGAAGGTTCATTAAAGTGAACCTTCCTCTTTTACCATATAGATTCTATATTCGCTATTTTCCATATACCTTCATCATTCTTTTCGAACATGAAAGAATATTTAATATCAGTTAAAACATACTCTTTTTGTACATATCCAGTATTACCGTTAATAGTCGATATTTTTATATATCCATCATTTTGCACTTTTTCCGGGATCCAAGCTTTTACCATTTCATTAGATACTTCATATAAAACTTTTGATTCTAGTTTTGGTTCAGCTAAAATTTTCGTTTTGGTTCCAGTAACAGTTGCATATATAAAATGTTCTTGCTTTGGTTGGTTACTTTCTGTCAATCCACTTGGTACCTTGTATACCTTCTTTGTATCATTTGCAAACTCTCCTCCCATTGTAAGAGCAACTTGCAACTCATGAAAAATATTTTCATCAAACTTCAATTCATCCTTCTTATAACTCTTCCCTTTAAATAGAACTTCATCATTTAACGCTCTGTACAGATCTTTTTCATTTTTTGAGTTTGTACTTCGAAATAGTTCATTCATAAATTGTTTTAATGATGGATCTTGAGCAGACTCATCTTTTGTTTTAGGCTTAATTTGAGTACTACTTTGTACCGGTGATTTATTATCATCAAGCCAAGGTTGTTGAACAATAAAAAATAACATTGTACAAACGAAAACAACTACAATAGGTAATGCTTTTTTACGAAACGGTCTTTTATGTTTTACAAAATCCCTTTCATTATTTTCGTATATAGACTGCTTAATTTTAAAAATAAATTCTTCTTCATCTTTACGATTCTCCATTGGACCTTTTTTTAATTTTCTATACCAGTCAGGATTTTGTTTATTGTTCATCACTACTACCCTCCCCTATTAATTTTGAAACCTTACTTCTTGCTCTACTTAATCTAGATTTTACAGTTCCAATGGATACTCCTAGTGTTTCAGCCATTTCTTCATAAGATAATTCATATTTTGCGTCCAATATTATTATTTCACGATGCTTTTTAGGTAGTTTTAATACAACCTTCCACACATCATTCATTTCTTCTTGCTTAAAAAACTCTTGTTCTGCCGACAGGGATTGCTTATCGTCACTAAAAAATCCTATTAAAGATATCCTTTTAAAAATAGGAGGATTTCAAATAGTTTATTGCCGTATTTCTTGTAATTTTTAATATCCAAGTTTTAATAGATGACTCCTTTCGAAATGAATTCCAATTTTTATATACCTTTATAAATACATCTTGCGTGATATCATCTGATAAGTGTGGATCTTTCGTAATAATAAATGAATAATTCCATACATCTTGCCAATATTCTTTTATAACATAGTCCAGCTCATCATGATTACACTTTTCAATAAACTTCTGTTCCATTTCCACACCTCAAACTTATTTGACTATACATAAAACTGCCCTCACTTTTATTATGGTTTCAATATATAGACAAGATACAAGTTACATTTGTTCCATTGTTTAGCTTTTTTTCGACAGAATAATACTACTAAAAAACAAGTAAAGCATACAATGATAAAAGTCCACACAATACTTCGCTTGTATCACCTGTTTTTCCCCAGAACATGCTTATTTGTGTGCACTATTTATTTTTTACTAAATAACTGTTTTATTAAAGATTAAAATTTCCCTCACTTGTCCATTTCAATTTGTTCTACTCTAATATTTACTATTAGCAACCTCGCCCTTTCAGAAATGAAAATAAAGATGAAGTATCAACTTTCTAGAGCCACAACGAAAAAGCATTCTCGACTAGTAAGAATGCTTTTTCGAACCTTAATTATTCTTGATTTCTCCAAATTTATACCTTTGATTTTAACAAACATATACTGAATCTTGTAAAAGATATACCTTTTAATAAGGTATTATTTCTGAAAAACATGTTTTACTTTTTCGCCCGGAACATTACTCCCCCCTCTTCCTTTTACATCTTCGATCATCATGGTAACAATCATGTCTGGCGCATTTGCATCAAAAGCTGCAAACCATCCAAGCTCTTTTCCGTCTGCTTCTTTCGACTCTTTCAGTTCTGCTGTACCAGTTTTACCAGCAAGAGTTACACCATCAACCTTAGCAATTCTCCCCGCGCCATCAGGGTCATTAATCACTTTTATTAATGCACTCTTTAATATCTCTTGATTCTTTTTAGAAACCACATTTTCTTTCCAATTCCCTGCTACTTTTGCTTCTTTTAAAAGATGTGGCGACGGAATATTTCCTTCATTCACAATTGGCGCATATGTTAATGCTAAATGAAGTGGTGTCATTAATACTTGTCCTTGTCCGTATCCCGTGTCTGCTAGTTGAATATCATTTTTTATCCCATCTTTTGCAATTATTGAAATAGGAAATTCGTATTCGATTGGTAATTTTTCATGAAATCCGTATTTCTTAAATTCATTTACATACTGATCTTTTCCCATTTTCAAGGCTTGTTGAGCAAAATAAATATTATCAGAGTACTTCATTGCCTTATCAAAATCAACTGGACTAGCTTCCTTCACACGTGTTACATAATAATTTCCCCAAGATGGATCTTTTGTCCACTTTAATCCTTGAATTTTAAATTCTTCCTTAGGATTTATTGTGTTTGTTTCCAAACCAATTGCACCTGTAATCGTTTTAAATACGGAACCTGGTACAAATGCTTGTGTGAAACGATTCATCATTGGCAGTTTCGAGTCGTTATTCCATACTTCTCGTTGGGCTTTTGATGCTCCTCTAACTATTGTATTTGGATTATAAGCAGGGCTACTTACAAGTGCGATTGTTTCACCCGTTTTAGGATTGACCGCTGCACTAGATCCTGCTTCATTTTTCATCTCATTAAAGATTTTTTCTTGAATTGCAGCATCAATTGTTAACGTAACATTTTCTCCTTCTTTTACTTCTTTTTTTGCTACGTTTTTAATCTCTTTCCCATTCTCATCTTCTATAAATACGCGTCCACCCTTTTCACCACGCAATTTATTCTCAAGTACTTTCTCTAAACCCGTCTTACCTACTAAATCATCTGCTTGGTAACCTTTTTTTTGAAGCAATTTTAACTCCTCTGCATTCACCTTTCCTATATATCCAGTTAAATGTGCGGCTGCTTCTCCTAATGGATACGTACGAATATTTACCGGGCGAGATGAAACCCCTTCTAATTCAATATAATCATTCTGTCTGGTTCCCTCTTTTAAAATACCAATTGGTACAAAGGAGTCTGGTTTTATCCATTTCGCTGCGAGCTTCTGATTGACCTCTTCTGTAGACATATCAAGTAATTGTGCTACTATTTCTTTTGTTAGCGCTGCCGTTTCGCCTAGCTTCTCTGGAATAATTCCAACCTCAGTCGCTTTACCATTCGTTGCAAGCCCTTTTCCATTTCGATCATATATTTCTCCGCGTTTTCCTTGTTCTGTTTGCATACGTACTTTGTAATCTTTTTTCATACCTGGGAAAATGAAGTCTGGTGTCCAATCTATTTTCCAAGATTCCTTATCTTTCACGAGTTTTGCTTCATGGATGAATGAAACAGTTCCTCCATCTGTATCCATATTAACTTCAAAAAGAAAAAGTTCTTTATCTTTAGTATTCTCTCCTTTCGTTTTAACTTTTAAATTCTTAACTCCAATACCCTCATAGATTTTTTGATATTTCTCTGCGAAATCCTTTTTGGAAATCGTCTTTTTTGCATGTTCTGATAAATGATCATACATATTTGCAAATTTTTTATCATTCCATAAATTGATATATTCTTCAAATGCTTGTTTTGGCGGTTCGTTTTTATTACATCCTACCAACATAACTGCAAAACAAAAGAAAAGCAGTATCCATAATTTTTTCAATTCAATCTTCTCCCTTAGTTAAAAATGTTTTAACGCTTAATAGACAGTGTAAGTTATGAAATTGTTCCATATTTACAAAAAGATTAAATTTATGGTTAAGCTGCATTACGAGAGGGAAGATTTTAAGTTTCTTCCAAACATAAGGAGCGAATATATTTAGCGAACGTTATCATTATTAGTGTTGTTTTAACAATTTCATTTAAAATACCTTTTAGTTCATTTTCACCGATCTTATCTTTTTTTCTTTATAGATTTTTGATACAAAAAAAGAATCCTTATACTAAGGATTCTGCAACAGAAAATAACAAAAATATAAACAATAAAAAGAATTACTTAAAGTATAATTTATAAGCACTCTATATCCTTCTTTTTCGCACCAAAAACCCCTGTACAGCATGCGACAGGAGTTTAGGGGTTCTGTTGC
>NZ_ALBR01000043.1:0-1986 GCF_002081505.1 Bacillus sp. CDB3
AGTTTAGGTCATTCTACAGCTTATTTAGAAGAGTCATGTACAGGCAAACTACTAAAAATCAATTCAGCAACTTTTACATATCCTTTTGAGTTTGGATGAATTAAATCTGTAGACCAAAGCGTATTGTCATTAACTAAATGATGATTCCAGAAGTCAACATGATGAAGCTTATACTCTCTACTCAGTGAAAGTATAACTTCATTTGCCTCTAATAATTGTTCTTTTAATACTTGTTTTTTTCAGAAGAAAAGGAAGCCGAACTGTAAAATCTGGAAGGTTTGCTATAATAATATCAGCATCTGTTTTACTTAATGTATCTATCATAAATTCCATATCGTTCTTATATGCTTGATGATTCCAACGTCCTTTTAAAACATCGTTTGCACCTGCAATTAGACTAACCAAATCTGGATTAAAAGTTAATGCCCTTTCCAATTGCTGTGAGCGAATTTCTTTAGTTACTAACCCACGCTTTGCAAAATTAGCATATTCTATATCGTTTACACACAGTTGAACAAAATGATCCACCCAGCTTTTTAATGCTATTCCCTCAACTTCATCCCCTATCCCCTCTGTAAAACTATCACCAATCGCTACAAAACGCTTCCACATATCTAGTCCCCCTTTTTGCTATTTATATCTACACTATACAATAGTTCACAACGTAATTGTTCTTTCTAAATGTTTTTCGATTTCAATTAAATTCCATAGGGGATTTTTAAAATGAACAATTACAAATAGATTAAACTATTTCACATGAACAAAAACAGGAAAATCTACGTTATTTTCTCGCAGAAATAGGTTGAGACCAACTATCTTTGTCATTATCATTTAAGCTTACTTGAAAAACATATATAGGTTGAGAAAAACCTTTCGAATCAGCGTGGTAATCTATTTTATAATCTGTAATGACTAATGTATCACCTGCTTTGAAAGATATTATGGGATCAAAGTCTCCTTGTTTTAGTTTTTGAAATGCTTCTTTGGGCGACAGAATTTCAACATCTCGAATATGTATTTTTTTTGTAACTAGCTCATTGTCATCATGCATTGTTGTAATTTTCTCTTTGTAAACAGGCATTTTTTTACCTTCGTCTTTTAAATCTATTAATGTTTTTATAGTGACATCAGTCATATCTGTTTTTGTAATGGGATCAAAAGACGTATTCCCAAATTCCTTCATTTGATACGAAATTATTATTCCAAGTGCAACAAAACTTACTGTAATCGGAAGAAATAAATACTTGATCATTTGTGTATCCGTTTCTTTTTTCTTCAACAATATCAGTACTATATTTTACCATAGAATATCCTAGCATCATCCCTAAAGTATTATGAAGTAAATCGGCTAGTTCCATACTTCCACGTTGCATTGTAAATTCAAGGATTTCAATCAATAAACTTGCTATAATTGAGCTGATTAACATCCATTTTGTTTTTTGAAAAACATTACTAAATAAAGGTAATAAAATTCCTAACGGAAAAAGCATACCTATATTCACAATGATATGGAAAAAAGAAGAAAATGAAAAGGTATTCCATGCTTTTTTATAAACACTAAGTACATCAAAGTCAATTGTTCTTGCAAAGATCATATCATCTGGACGACCAAATGAAGTAGCTGATAATGCAAGGGAATAATATCCTATTATTAATATAAATAATATAATTTGTTGTACGGTAAATTTTTTTCCTCCTTTACATACCTTTTTGTATACTACAAAATAGCTAAAAACAACTATGAGTAGTAACAAGAATGTGAGTTTTATTGTAGGAATTGCAACGGTAACAAGTAGTTCGGAAATAAAGTTCATTTTACACCTCTGTTTTTACGAATAAAATATTCAATAGTTTTATATAACATTCTAGATAAAGATAGCAATGTTTTGTTACCCCTAATAATTATTAATATAGAATTAAACCTGTACTCTTGAAACTAGCTTTATATGACCAAGCGGCTACAAGGAAACTAGCGTTTTACTAATT
>NZ_ALBR01000044.1:0-25776 GCF_002081505.1 Bacillus sp. CDB3
CCATAAACATAGATGTGAAATGCAGTGTATCGGCATAACCATTATAAAAATCCCCTCTGCTTTCCCAATATGCAACATATTAAGGAAAACACTAATTAAAGAAAAGCTCAAAGCAATTAGTATCGTTTTCTTCCAACTCAGTTTATAAAAAAGAAGGAATAACAAAGGAAACACAATAGATATACGCATTTCTTGAGCCAATGACCAAATAACTGGATTATAATTTTCCGTAAAAAAATTATTAAGAAGCACAAAGTGGTTTATAATATCTAATTTTGTTATAGACCCTTGCCACCTATCATAGAACCAATCCCGTAGTCCTGCCACTTCATACGACGAAAACAAAATAAATAAAGCAAAGGTAATGATTATCCAAAAATAATAAGGGATATAGATTCTTACAAATCGCTTAATTAAATATCCCCAATAATTTGTTTTTGAATGATAAAGTGCCATAGATAACACAAAACCACTTAGTACATAAAAAACGATTACAGCTTCTCCACCCGCCCATAAAAACCTAAGCGGGGAAAATTTAATAGAATTAGGCAACGATGGTAGCATTAAACAAAAATGTCCAAATACCACTGTAAGTGCCGCTAACCCTCGTATGGAATCTAATTCTTTTATTCTCTTACTCATAAAATATTCTCCTTGTAAATTGTAGATTTTGCTGTTAATGAAGGCCACTATACTAGTGTAGTGGGAGAATTGTACATATTATTTCTTTAAATCCCTAATATAAGCAGTACAAAGTCAAACTATGTATCTGTTTTAGGGAACTTTCGTATTTAGTCATAATTTATATAATAATAGAAAGAAAAAAGAAATTTCATTCTATAAAATCGTATTGTCGTTTAGAAAACATTTTAAAACTGTTTTCTAATCCCTCGTTATAGTCTGTCTGTTTATCTGTCCATTGAACCCCCTTATTTCCAGGCCACCCTGAGGTATTAGCAACATGTTTTAATAGCTCTGACCCTTTTAAATTTTGCTGTAAACCACGGTTATATGCATTTATCATATTAGATATTGCAATTCGAGTATTGGTTTCAGCATTTTTCAAATCTTCGTTCGTTAAATCTTTAGGTGCTAGTCCACCTCGATGAAGCTGAAACAGTCCAAATGATGTGCCCTGATCTCCAACTGCGTTTCGATCAAACTTACTTTCATGGAATGCAATAGATAAAGGAATCCATGGTGGTATACCATGCTCTATTGATATTTGTTGAATCGTGTCTCTTACTTTAGCTCGGTTCGTATGATGGTCATATGCATATTTCGCAAGATATAGCCCTACTGTTAAAACCAAAATAAATACTCCGATTTTTATTAATGTCCCTCTCATCGACGTCACCTCGCTTGTCAGTATCAAAGATTGTCACTTGTAATCATATCTATTCGGTATATTAACTCGTAATCGTGTATCATTTGATTATTTTTTGTTTCATTAATTACCGATTTTCAAGTGAAATTATTAGGGGTTCCTTCCATATGGTACATCCATTAAAAACGTATTTTTTTCTCGGATACCTTGCTTTTTGTATTCGATTGAAATTAAAGAATAACTATATACATAAGGATAAACACTATAAAAGATACTTAAATTTCTTTAAAAAATTCATTTTCTGTCCTCCATTTCTTTATGTAATTAATTTAAAACAAAATATTTAATACAAAGAAAAGATTTTATTAAATTTTTATAAAATTTGATAACAGAAATAAGTACCAGATATTAATTTTATATTGTCACTTGATGGAATAATGAATGTTTTTCCATCATACAACTTTATTTAACTAACCTTGCACCAGAATGCTTTGAATCAAAAAATTCATAATAAACGCTATTCTTTCTGTATATTTCTACAAAAAGAATAGCGTTTTTTAATTATATGGACACAAATTTATCTTATCTTAATAACAATTCCACAAAGTCCGAAGAACCAAATTTGAAAATTAATACAATCTTCAATTCTAAGCCATCCACTTAAGAATCTATACTACTTTCAACCCTTTTGTTTCAAGCTAATATTCTATTTTATTCTATAAAGTTAGCTTTTTACTATATCAACCGCACTATCCCACATACCGCTAAAGAAAGATCCGATTTCGCGCATTAAACGTGTAAACCAATTAGCTTGTTCTACATCAGATTTTGTTACAAGGTCTACTTGTAATGATTTACCTGATAAAAATCCAGAATCTGCACTATCTTTAGGCGAAATAATCATTTTACTAATTGTTACATCCTTTTTAATAGGCGCTTCTTGTTCTTTATTCGATACTTTAAATTCTTTTTTATAAGCGTCTTTGTTGCTCTTTGGCATTGGAAGTGAAACAGCTTGCTTCGTTTGAACAACTACATCTTTGTCTTTTGCATTTGCTACTCGCACTGTTTCATGCCCTTTTACTACTGAATCTTTTCCATAGACCTTCTTCACTTCAAAATTCGCAAATCCATAATCATATAATTTCTTTGTTTCATCAAAACGTGCCGTATGAGAGTTTGCTTTTATCACTACAGAGATTAGACGCATACCGTTTCTTTCTACTGTACCAGTGAAACAATCTCCAGCTTCTGGAGTAGTTCCTGTTTTCAAACCATCTACACCTTCATATTGCTTAATTAAACCTTTTAACATCCAGTTAAAGTTCGCCATATCAATTGGATATTTACCACCCTCTTGGAATGTTTTTTTAGGGATTTTTGCTGTATCTAATATTTTTGGAAAATCTTTAATAAGACGTTGTGCTAAAATTGCACAATCTCTTGCAGACATTTTATTTTTCTCGTCTGGAGTTGTCCCTTCTGGGTGATGTCCTTTTAAATCTTGGTTTGTTAAACCTGTAGAGTTTACAAATTTATAATTTTTCATTCCAAACTCTTTTGACTTATCGTTCATCATTTTTACGAAATTAACTTCTTTTCCAGCAATCTCTTCAGCTAAAGCAATTGTTGCTCCGTTTGCAGAGTAAATTACCATTGCCTCATATAACTCTTTAACCGTATAAGAGCCACCATTTTCTAATGGAACGTTTGATAATGAGCGATCTTGCGAAATCTTATATGCATATTCAGAAATTTTAACTTTTTGATCCCATTTGAGTTTTCCTTTATCCACCGCTTCATGGACTAAGTATTCACTCATCATTTTTGTCATACTAGCAATTGCTAATGATTCATCTGCATTTTTTTCATATAAAATTTTCCCGGAATTTGCTTCTACTAAAATTGCTGATCCAGCTTCTACGTCTATAACAGGAACTGTTTCCGCTGATGCTCTTCCAAATGTAACGACCATGCTACAAAATAGTGTAAGCACTGTTACTATTGCAATAAATCTCTTGCAAAACATACCTTTCACTTCTGTTACCTCCAATAGCTTTGTACTCAAAAAACGTTTTTCTAAC
The DNA here is from genome assembly GCF_002081505.1 of Bacillus sp. CDB3. NCBI lineage: Bacteria > Bacillati > Bacillota > Bacilli > Caryophanales > Bacillaceae > Bacillus > Bacillus sp. CDB3. The sequence continues at coordinate 3,412 of NZ_ALBR01000044.1, forward strand.
ATAATCCCCAAAAAATAGACAGTGTGATCAAATTCTATATACATAAAAGACATTAGGATCACTTTCATATAGACCATCTCACCCCACCCTTTTAGGCGCACCGACACTTAGTATTCCCACTCACATCCCTATTTTTAATACCTTTGTATTTTTCAAAATGATTCGTACTTTCATATTTTTTAGGATTACACTTAATAGACAATCTACGTAATACATTTGTTCCACAATTACAAAAAAATAAAACCAGTGTGCCCCGATTGAATATCGAAACACACTGGTAGCTTAGCACTAGTTTATTAGACAAGGCTTTTAATTATTAAATCCAGCTATTTACTAGACTCATACCACATATGAATTTTTCTTAATCTAAACTATTAGTTATTTTGTAGTAAAAAAACTACATCCTATATTGAATGTAGTTTTTCTAACTTATTTATTTTTCACTTCATTTTTATAAAAAGTATATAATGGTTCAATGGATGGACTAGATAAAAGAGGAATTGCCCTCTCAATCAATTCTCTATCCCAATCAAACCAACGCATTTCTATTAACATATTAATTTCTTTATCAGCGAACCGTTTCTTTATTTCTTTAGCAGGATTTCCACCAACTATTGTATACGGCGGAACATCTTTACTTACGACAGATCCTGCTGCAACGATTGCACCTTCACCGATTGTAACGCCAGGCATTATTATAGCATTCATTCCAATCCAAGCATCACTTTTAATGACTGTATCACCCTTCGGTTCATATGATTGTTCAATTTGCTCAGCGAATGGATATACTGTAATCCATTCAGGGTGATGATTATGATTCCCACCCATTAGAATGACAACTCCACTTGCAATACAAACATAATTTCCAATAATGAGTTTATCAAGTTTCCAACCCATCTGTTCAATTGGATTGAAAAGCGCTCGGGACTTAGCATCCCCCCATAAATACCTGACACAGCCATCTTCAAAATTTTGATGACCATAATACCCTGAATAATAGGAGTACTCTCCTACCTCAATGAGTGGATTTGTTACTATATCTTTTAAATACTTCGTTTCTGACCAATGATTATATAATGGATGCTTCATAACTTTATTCCTCGCTTCTAAGTAGTGTAGATTTTTGCAATTTACTTAGAAGCTTACTACGACTGCTACATTTTTTAGCTTTCTCAAACGACGAATCATTGTCTTCAAGCCTTTCTTTTATTATAAAGGAATCATATCGTGATAAATTATATAAGTCAAATTCTTCATGTTCTACAATTCGACATGCAATATTGCATATTCTACATGTTCGATTTAAAAACATGTGATAATTAATTTATATAAATAGCTTAAATAAATATTGAAGGGCGAATGCTACATGTCTTTCTATTCTTGGTCTCCTCTTATTTTCTTAGTAGTTGTTGCAATCATCATTTCTATTAAAGGGATTAAGAAACAATAATTTATTATTTGGAGGTGTAACAATGTCATTTGCAGCATGGAGTGCAATTTTTATGACTTTAATCGGAGCAATATCCGGAGCAATCTTTGGTACAATTTCTTCTAGAAATAAGAACAAAACTATCAACTGAAAAACTCATAATAAAAATCAACATCTATAGTTCTCATAAAACTCATACAAAAAAGTAGCCTATAAAGTTTTATAGGCTACTTTTATTTCATCATTATTATTTAGCTAATTCTTTCGTACCCTTCATTACATCAATGAAGAATCCCCAGTTATTCACTACAGAAGAGATACTGATATGTTCATCCGGAGTGTGCACGTTGAAAATGTCTGGTCCGAATGAAATTGCATCTAATTCAGGCATTTTTTGAACGAATGCGCTACATTCAATCCCTGCATGCACAGCGAAAATTTCAATATCTTTATTGTATTTTTCTTGATGAACTTTTTCAAATAAATTACGAATTTGTGAATTTGGATTGTATGGCCATTCTGGATACTCTGACTCAATTTCAAATGTAGCACCAACTAATTCGGCAATATATTTGATTTCTTCTGCAACATGTTGTTTTAAACTACTTACAGAACTTCGTACTTCGTTACGTAATTTAATTTCATCTTGCAATGTTTCAATAACACCTAAATTTGTTGAGCTTTCTACTAGACCTTTAATATCCATGCTCATACTTTGAATACCATTCGGAATTAAGAATAATGATGAAATAAGCTGCTTTTGTGTTTCTTTAGCAAATACTTTTTCTACTTTCTCATCCAACTTTGTAAGTGTAACATGAACATCTGGATCAACAGCACGCATTTCTTCTTGTAATACTCTTGTCCATGACTCAAGCTTTTCTTCTACCTTCTCTACATCTTCTTGACGCAATAAAATTGTAGCTACACTTTCACGCGGAATTGCATTCGTTTTAATCCGCCGTGAACTTCACTTATATTAAACTCCGTATTTGTTGATAAATCATGTAATACTCGTCCTAATACTTTGTTCGCATTACCACGTTGCTTATCAATTTCCATACCAGAATGTCCGCCTTTTAGACCACCAACATATAGACGGTATGCATCCGTATTCGCTGGCGCTTCATCCCAAATTACTGGAATTGTTTCAACAGCTTTCGCACCACCTGCACTACTTACAAGTAATTTGTGATCTTCTTCAGAATCAATATTTATAAAAATCTTTCCTTCAAAATGATTTGGATCAACAGCAAAAGCCCCACCCATTGTCGTTTCTTCTTCGGTAGTGATAACGACTTCAAGTGCTGGATGTGGAATGTCTTTTGAATCTAATAAAGCTAATGCATACGCAACTGCAATACCATTATCAGCACCTAAAGTTGTTTGATTTGCGTATAACATGTCTCCAATAATTCGTAATTCAATTGGATCTTTTTCAAAATCATGTACTGTTGCTTGGTTTTTTTCGCAAACCATATCCATATGACCTTGAATGATAATAGCTGATACATTTTCATAGCCAGCAGTTGCTTCTTTTTTAATAATGACATTTAATGCTTCATCTTGAATCACTTCTAAGTTACGCTCTTTAGCAAAGCCAACTAAATAATCACTAATTTCCTTTTCATTACCTGATCCTCTAGGAATCTTTGAAATTTCTGCAAAATGATAAAATACAGGGTGCTTTGTTAATTGTTCTAAAGTAGAATACATTTTTCAAGCTCCTCTCCAAATGACAAAATAATATGTAAGTCTTTTATCATTATACCATGATTCATTATTTTACCTTTATTTTAACTTTTTTAATATTTTATATATATTGTTCATTTTATGTACAACACTCTTACAACATTGTAAGGGGGTTGTAATCTATATCGATTTTTCTCTTTTAATAATAGTCGTATACTTTTAAAAGAAACACATTGAAGGAGATAGAGAAAATGAAAAAGTTTTTAGCAATTATTACACTATGTTTATTATTTTCTAGTTTTACTATGGGCTGTGAGAGAGCGTCACTAAATAGAATTGGTAAAGATGTATATTACGTGCAGATAAAAGGCGAAGGAGATACCGAAAAAGTAGAAGGTAGAAACTTACGAAACTATACGCTGCCCGCCTATGATGAAGATGGCGCCAAAAAACAAATTACATTTAGAAGTACAAAAAAAGAAAACGATCATAAATTAAATGAAGACGCGTTTTTACGCCTTTATGTAGATCAAGATGATAATAACAAAAATGAAATATCATCAATTGAAGTAAAGTCCTATGAAGAGATTCAGAAAGCAGATTTACCTGAAAAAGTAAAAGATAAGTTTACTATTAAATAAAAAACAAAAGAAAATGCACTATGCATTTTCTTTTGTTTTTTTCACTCGTATATATTTTGAACTGCTATTATTCATCAGTTTCTCTAACCGATTTATATTTTCCGTTAATGCACCTTTCACAAGAGAGAAATCTGTATTTGATTCTTCTTTTTTTCTTTAAAAAACGAAGACTTTTGTACACTGATTTCAGCCATCTCTTCTCCCCCTTTTCAAAAGATACAACCTTTTATTTATATAATATAGCAAATGCAGACAGAGTTGTACACCTATAATTTTCTTTTTAATTCTTCTTCTAACTCTTCTACTTGCTGCAAAGTATCTCCTTTTATTAAAGAGAAATCTGTTGCATCCTCACCATCTTCTTTAAAAAAATCATTGTCATAATCCTTTATCACTACAATCACCTCTACGTGCTAGTGTAGGAATGATTGTCCTATTTTATTCAACTTTGTCGTATTTTGTTTTGAATTTATGTATAGAAGAAAAGGACAGAAAAATGATTCTGTCCTACTTACTAAAATAACTATGATGTATGGTTAAATTATATACATTTTCAAAATCTCGATCTTGAAGGCTATTTTTCTTCCCATCAATAACTATAAAAACGTCATTCATTATTTTTGCTGGTATAATCCCAACGTTCTCTACTTGTACTGCTTTTTGTTCATTTAATTGCTCTATATGTTCTAAAGGTACTGTAATACTAAATTGAGAGCGAATACCACGAAAGCCCGTATTTAATTCATTTGCTGCTTCAAATACAACAATTTTCGCTCCAATTTTTTCCCCATATGAATCTAAAAATGCGTTTAAACTTTTTGTATATTCCTCTTCTGTATGCCATTCCATCGTCCCAAATGCTGCTGGATTAATATTTTGGATAATGTTCGTATATATTTCTCCTCTTGCTTTTGAAGCGATTAATGACCGCTTTATGGATTGAACAGTTTTACCGATATCGCTAAATTTCGCTCCCCATATTTCCGAAATGTTAGGTGTTAAAATAAACGCAATATCAACGAAAATGACCATCGCAGTAAACATTAGTAAGTTTTTCCAGAGGGTTAAATCGATTCCTTTTATCATGAAATAAACTGTGACTGATGTTATGAATAATCCATACCAAGTTTTTCGAATTCTCTGCTTTTTCTCTTCGTATAACTCTTCATTTCTCCAATAAAAAAAAACAAGAACTACAAAAATGATCGCTAAAATAAATAATCCGATTCGAATGTTAGAGATCACCAATCACATCACCCTCCATTCAAAAACTACTCACGATATCATTACATGCACAAGCAGCTCTCTTTATGACAAAAGACGTGGACAACCTTCTAAAGTTAGCTACATCGCATATACATTAGAAGCAGGCCACGTCTTTTATCCCGCTATTTGTGGGCAGCCCGATTGGTTCAACTAATAGTCAGTGGGGATGAACAAAACCCCCACTGATTAAAGTTTCACTTTATCATGAATCTACATTGTATATGTAGACAAGCGTGCGTTTCAAATTTTCATGTTAAAAAGAAATATGTTTTGGAATTTCCCCTTCAGGTACTTCTCCATCCATACTTAAGTAATAATGACGAATCGGATGTAAATCATCGTCTAATTCATAAACAAGTGGTATGCTCGTTGGAATATTTAATGAAACTACACCATCATTTGAAAGGTTGTCTAAGTATTTCACTAGCGAACGAATCGTATTACCATGCGATGAAACAATTACCTTTTCACCATTTTTTAATGATGGCGCAATTTCTGAATGCCAATAATCAAGTACTCTTTTCTCCGTATCCACTAAACATTCTGTCAATGGAAACTCACCTTTTTTAAGTGCTTTATATCTTGGATCATTCATTTCATATCTAGGGTCATCTTCAGTAAGAGCAGGTGGTCTTACATCAACACTCCTTCTCCAAATATGAACTTGTTCTTCTCCATATTTTTTTGCAGTTTCTTCTTTATTCAATCCTTGTAGTGCGCCATAATGTCTTTCATTTAGTTTCCACGATTTATGTACAGGCACCCAAGTAAGATCCATTTCATGTAGCACAATCCATAAAGTCCGGATTGCTCGTTTTAATACAGATGTATAAGCAACATCAAAAGTATATCCGTTTTTCTTTAATATTGCTCCTGCTTCTCTCGCTTCACTTAATCCATTCTCTGATAAATCTACATCTGTCCATCCAGTAAAGCGATTTTCAAGATTCCATAAACTTTGTCCGTGACGAATAAGTACAAGTTTTATCATAATAATTCCCCTCTCGGAAATGTGAATTTTATTGTTCCATTGCGTACACGTATAAAGTATCTAGTAATGTATCTTTTTATCCATCCACTCTATGACCAATCCATAGTTGCCAAATGTATGGATAAAATTTGTTCTTTTTCAAACTATAAAACAGATATATTTCGTATTATTTTTGATTGATTGCAACTTCCCGTTTTGATATCCAAGCATCAAAACCTGATCGGCTATTTGCCATTTCATTCATAACTTGATGCCAATTTTCTTCACATGATTCACCAAATTTTGAAAAAATAGCATCCATTTGCATCCTTTGAACATCGCTCAGCTTTTTCTCTAAATCTGTACCTTCTTCTGTTAAAGATAACTGTTTCACACGGCGGTCATGTGTAGCTTCATTACTCTCAATAAGTCCCTTTTCCACAAGTTGACGAAGTGGTCCGTGAAGAGCTTGTTTACTTATTTCTAATAGCGATAGTAACTCATTTACACTTATCCCTGGAAAACGTGCAATAAAAAATAAAATTCGGTGATGTACTCGCTGTATACCGTACTCTTTTATAATTTCATCTGGCTTTTCAGTAAATGTTTTATATGCAAAGTAAAATAGTGCTAATGCTTCATTCATCTGTTCTTCTTTATGTTGTGTCATCTACTTTCCCCCTGTATGTAAATTATACCACAATCCAGTAATCAATATTTTAATGAACGCATTGGAACTTCTTTAGTCTATTGAAATATTCATTGCACAATTAGGAGATGATTCACTTGAAAATGCAATATACTGTAAGTACATATTTACTAGACCGACTAAGCGAATTAGGAATTGAACATATTTTCGGTGTCCCTGGTGATTATAATTTGGCTTTTTTAGATGATGTACTAGCACATGAAAAGCTAAAGTGGATTGGCAATTGTAATGAATTAAATGCTGCATATGCAGCAGATGGATACGCTCGCATAAAAGGTGTCGCTGCTCTTATTACCACTTTTGGTGTCGGGGAATTGAGCGCCATAAACGGCATTGCCGGCTCATATGCCGAAAACGTACCAGTTATAAAAATAACTGGCACACCAACAACAACTGTAATAGAAAATGGAGAACTCGTTCATCATACATTAGGTGATGGAAAGTTCGATCACTTTTCCAATATGTATCGAGAAATTACTGTGGCACAAACTAATTTGACCCCTGAGCATGCCGCTGAGGAAATTGACCGTGTACTCCGTGCATGTTGGAATGAAAAACGCCCTGTTCATATTAATTTACCGATCGATGTATATAATAAACCAATTAATAAACCTACGGAACCAATCTTAAATCATCCCATAGTAAGTAATAAAGACGCATTAGATAAAATGCTTCTACATGCCACTTCCAAAATAAATAGCGCCAAAAAACCGGTTATATTAGCTGATTTTGAAGTGAATCGTTTTCATGCTGATGAGGATTTACATCAATTCGTAGAAAAAACTGGCTTCCCAATCGCTTCACTAAGTATGGGCAAGGGCATATTCTCAGAAAAACATCCTCAATTTATAGGAATTTACACTGGCGATGGTAGTCCTCCATACTTGCGAAAAAGAGTTGATGAATCTGACTGTATCATTAGTATCGGTGTGAAATTAACTGATACTATTACCGGTGGCTTTACACAAGGCTTTACGAAAGAACAAGTTATAGAAATTCATCCCTATACTGTGAAAATTATAGATAAAAAATACGGACCGGTTGTAATGAAAGATGTACTACAACATTTAAGTGATTCAATCGAGCATCGTAATGAAGAAACACTTGAAATTAAGTCGTTTATTTCAGAATCATCATCTATTACTAAAGAGTTCAATCCAAAAGCACAAATCGTTACGCAACAACGTTTTTGGCAACAATTGTACCACTTCTTACAAGAAAACGACGTCTTAATTGCAGAGCAAGGAACACCATATTTCGGTAGTGCCGCTATCCCTTTACCTAATAACGCTACATATGTAGGACAACCGTTATGGGGATCTATCGGATATACACTCCCTGCTTTATTAGGAACACAACTCGCTAATGTAACACGGCGTAACATTTTAATTATTGGTGATGGTTCTTTCCAGTTAACTGTTCAAGAGTTGTCCACTATACTACGTCAAAATTTAAAACCAATTATATTTTTAATCAATAACAACGGATACACTGTTGAACGTGCGATTCACGGCCAAAACCAACCGTATAATGACATACAAATGTGGGATTACACGAAACTAGCAAACGTGTTCGGATCAGAAGAAAAAAGTCTCACATTTAAAGTAGAAAATGAAATAGAGTTAGCAGAAGTCTTCAATAAAATCAGTTTTAATATGAATCGACTTATCTTTATTGAAGTTGTAATGAGCCAAGGGGATCAGCCTGAACTGTTAGCTAAACTTGGAAAAATACTGAGGAAACAACAATCACTCTAAACAGAAAAAAACCGAGAAACTACTGTTGTAGAGTTTAAAATATCATGTACATCCAGTAATTCAGTTTTTCAGGATTGATTGTTTTACGTGTTATATTTTTCAAAACATGTATTATCTGTTTGTACCAATCAATAATAAGGTTTATTAAATTCATTTCACCAAACTTTACTATTGGTGCTTCATTCAAAACAACGATGATCCTTCCACACTTAGGAATCATCGTTGTTTAATTTGCATCACAATTGATTTAATTTTACAATTTCAGATGATAATACCAGTTGAATGATATACCTTATCGGAACTAATAGTATCAATATGTCCTAGGCATAGAGACTACTTAAAGTTTTTGCATAAGAAGAAACTACTTTAACTAATTTTCAATTTCTCTCCAAACATCTCTCTTATTTTAGGACAAACTTTATTAATAAAGCTATTTTTTTCTTTTTCTTCTATAACCAATTCTTCTATACAATCATCTTCAATTAATGCAAAGCTATATGAAAAATCTTTTACAGGATACCCGTCCTTTACAATTACACACCAAAATAATTGTTCTATCTCAATAGCTTGAATAATTTCTTCATCAATTTTTACTTTATACCACATCATTCCTTTAAGTTCTCTTACTTGCCCCAATGGAACGATCCACTTTTGACTTTTTTCATATAAATTTGTTAAAACCATTTTTTTCTCTTTATTATTTAGACTTTTTAAATTTTCTTCTGCGTAGAAAAAACATAATGTTTCATTTTCACTAACAAATAATTTCAATAAGTCTTTTTTTTGTTCAAAGCTTAAATCATATAAATCTTCTATAAAGTAAGTTTTTGACATCTTCTCTACACTCCTAATTTCATATAGTTGGGGTCTAATACATTTTTCCAACTAACAATTGTCACATGAATAGGCCATACGAGAGATTCATTATCTAATGTTACTAAACTTTTAATTGTCGTATATTTGTTAATTGCTTTTGTTAAATGTTGCAGGGCTTTTTCATATTGCATTGTTCCAAGGGTAAGTCTGTACCCATCTCCCCACCCTTTTGGCAGCAGTCCAATTATCTTTGCATGGATATGAATCCCTTAATATAGTTTCATTCTCCCAAAAAAATTATAATATACGGAAAATGCTTAATCGTAAAGAAGATTTAGTAAAATGAAGCAGCTTTTTTGATATATTTCCTTGTCTCCTTAATAAAACTATGAACAGGCAGCTTTTTACTACTAGGATCCATTTTTTTAAGTTAATCGACTTTATATATATCTATTGAAATACTCTTCTTCCTCATCTAATACTGGAATACAGCGAAACCCACTTTATTGTAAAGTGCTCTATGCTTGTTTTAATGTATCACTGGTTTTACAAGTGATAAGATCTCGTTTCTCTACATAATGCCTTTACTCCTCGGCTAATCCCTCCTTATGCAACACCTATCCTTTATTGTTCCTTAACAAACGAATTAAAAGGAATGAGCCCTGTCCAATACAGAGTTCATTCCTCAGTAACTGCTTAAAATATGCGCCTAACCTTTTGGGATCACTTCATTTGAAGACCCTTATAAATTCGCTATCTTACAAGTTCTATAGGTGAGATCCGCCACTTGCATCAAGTAATTGACCAGTTACCCAACGGCTGTCCAAAAACAAAAAGCGCTATTCTTTTTGTAAAAATAAACAGAAAGAAATTTAGTTAAACGGAATTTTACTTACATTTAACATGATGGTAATGTGTTGCTCCCCCAGATGCACTAAATGTAGACAAAGAAATGAATGAAACGGTTATAGAAATTTCTACTTTTATTTGTAAAGTATCGCTCCTTTCTTACAAAAACCTTAACTTTATTACATCAAAAAGGTTCATTATGAGATCATGTAGAATTAGCATATATCGCAGTATTTTATAATTGAAGAGGTGATTATGCTGAAAGATTTAACAAAATCACAAAACTCATCACGTGGTCTGAGAGGGTATTTGGAATCCTATCCGTTAACTTCATTTTTTATAATGGCATATGTATTCTCGTGGGTTGTTTTAATTCCATTTATCTTATCGCAATGGGGTATTCTCCCTAAATCAAAAGCGTTTGATATTTTCTTTTATGCCAATGTATTTGCAGGTCCTATGTTAGCAGCGTATATTATGTTTCACACTCTTGAAGGCAAAGAGTCATGGAAAAAAGTTAGAAAAAGCATCATATCTATTAAAGTTGGTTTGAAGTGGTACTTGTTTACTCTCATCGTTATCCCTGCTGTAATGTTTCTAGGTATGGTGATAGTAAATGGAGGGATACCTACTTTCCATAGCTTAAATATTGAATTTTTTGTAACCTACCTCATCTCTTTTGTAGCTATTTTCTTTCTCGGCGGACCCTTCCCTGAGGAAATCGGATGGCGCGGTTTTGCTCTACCTCGATTACAATCGAAATTTGGACCACTAAAAGGTACATTACTACTAAGTGTTTTGTGGGCATTTTGGCATCTTCCACACTTCTTAACGACTGCACAAAGGGGTGGACCAAGTTCTGACCTTTCAATCCTATATATTCATTTGCCAATTTTTATTTTGCTGTGTTTACCGATTTCAATCATTCTCACTTGGGTCTATAACTGCCATCACGGAAACTTATTTATCGTCATGCTCGTTCATGCGAGTGTAAATACGTTTAGTTTGGTACAAACTCATTCCACCAACGCAGTTTTAAAGAATACGGATATATTTGTAGTGATAGGATTAGGCCTTGTAGCTTTGCTTATACTTATTTTCACACGAGGCAACCTTGGATATAAACAAACTGCTAATGATGTAGCGTTCAGTAAGAATGAAAATATAAGTAAATAGATACGAAAAGCATAAAAATGAACTTTGAAATTCATGTACTCATTCCAGATTCCACACAAGATCCTGAGGTAATGGAACTGCTTGAGCAAAGTAAAACAATGTGAAGAGAAATGATAACACAAGAATAAAGTAGTAAACATTCATGCAAAATGTGCTATAGAAAGAAAGGTTTCTTCTCTACATCGAAGGAGCTTTTTTATTTTCTGAATATTAATATTGTTAAAAATCATCATATATATTATTATAAATAATGGTATATTAGTAAATTTTAGTATTACTTTTTCAACTTGTAAACTATGATACTTGGAGGCGTTGTTGTGTGTAATAAATGGAAACTTGGACTAATGAGTACTCTTCTTGCCTGTACCACCTTTACATCTGTAGCATTCGCGGCAGAAAAACCAGTCGATCAACCCAAATGGGAGGAATGGTTAAACGGTCATGCAAAAAAATTAAATGAACCAACTTCCCAAACAACAGAAGATTTATCATTTCTTAAAGAGGCTGTACAGGACAAGCGTATTGTTGTACTTGGTGAAAGTACGCATGGTGCAAAGGAAATGAATCAATCCAAAATACGTATGATTAAGTACTTACATGAGGAAATGGGATATGATGTGATTGCATTTGAAACAGGGCTTGGGGAAGCAGCAGCTGTTCAGCAAAATATTGATCACTTAACTGCTACAGAAGCAATGAAACAATCTTTATACCTTGTATGGCAAACTGAGGAACTTGAACAATTATTTACCTATATGAAAGAACAAAAAGAAAAAGGAAAGCCACTCACATTAGCTGGTTTTGATATGAATTTGTTTTATAATTCTTCATTCCGCTCCTATGCAAAAGAATGGTTGCAAAAAGTAAGTCCTGAAGTGGCGAGTGAATTTGATGCAGCAGTGTCAGAGTTAATTGAACTAGATAGATATTACAGTAAATATAAAGGTACGTATCCTTATGATCGATTTAAAGCAGAAATACAGCCCGTAATTAACAAGTTTGAAAAGGTTAGAACATTTATTCAGAATCATAAATCTGAATTGACTCAAGTTGCACCTCATGCTGCGTATGATGTGAATTTCCTTGAGAAATCAATCAGTATACGGATTGATGCGATTAAAACGCATTTAGATGCAGATATGAAAGTCAGAGGTGGCATCCCCTCACCTAACCTGACAGACTATTCTTTTTACATCCGAGATCGAAAAATGGCACAAAACTTCGCATGGCTCACTGAAATGCAGTATAAAAACAAAAAAATCATTGTGTGGGGTCATAATTATCATATTCGAAAACAAAATTCGAAAATGATATCAGACTGGTCGAAGGTGCAACAATACAATTATGTAGCCCCTAATATGATGGATTATCTTCCACAGCGCATTAAAGACCAAATGTACACGATTGGTGTATTTGCGTATAGTGGAAGCAGTTGGGATGATGTCAATGAAAAAGTTATTCCTGTACATAATGAACATGAAGAACAAAGCGTTGAAAAAATCATCAGCACGGTAGGAAGTCCCCATGTTTTCGTTAACTTAAAAGGAGAAAGTAATCGCCCAGAAACGTCATGGATGTTTACTCCTACTGCAGCAAGTTATTGGGGAATAAAAGAAAATGAAGAAATCATGATTCCGACAGAACAATATGATGGCATTCTATGGTTAGAAAAGACTACGCCTTCTGTCCTTAAGTAAATGAAAAGAGCTCCCATAAATCAATTAAAGGGAATGTATAAATAAGTATTAAATTTACATTTAAAATACAACTAGACAGTTAGGAGGAATAATCATAATGGATACTATACAACAAAACAGTAATGCATGGGATAAGAAGGTTGAAGAAGGTTCTAGATACACGCAACCTGTAAGTAGCGAGGTTATTGAAAAAAGTAAATCAGGTGAATGGGAAATCACAGTCACCACAGAAAAATCAGTTCCTAGAGATTGGTTTCCAAAGTCATTAGAGGGATTAAAGATACTTTGTTTAGCATCAGGTGGCGGACAACAAGCACCAGTTCTAGCTGCTGCTGGAGCAGATGTAACAGTTACTGATATATCTAAGAAGCAATTGGAACAAGATGAAAAGGTAGCAAAACGGGAGGGTTTGACTTTAAAAACAGTACAAGGAGATATGTCAGACCTTAGTGATTTTGAAGATAGATATTTTGATATTGTTGTAAATCCTGTTTCTAATTTGTTTGTAAAAGATGTTCATCTTGTATGGAATGAAGTTTCAAGAGTTTTAAAGAATAAAGGCATTCTTATTTCTGGATTTACAAATCCTTTACTATGGATTTTTGATGACAACCAAGAACAAAAAGGCATTCTTGATGTTAAACATTCAATACCTTCATCAACATTGGATTATTTACCAGAGAATGAAGTTCAAGATTACATCAATTCAAATCAAACAATAGAATACGCACATACTTTAGAAGACCAAATCAAAGGTCAAATTGAAGCTGGTTTTGTTATAACGGGTTTTTATGAGGATGATTTTGGTGGAACAAGGATATTAGATAAGCATATTAAAACCTTTATTGCCACTAAAGCTATAAAGTTACAGGTTGATTAAGAATTTTGGCTTATTACACGGGGCATTAGTCGAAGAAGGCTCTTAAAAACGGTAAAAGTTCAATATATGTCAAAAAGGATGGCACTTGCCATCCTTTTTCCCTTGTGTATTTTGGGTGTCAAAACTATTATCAAAACAAGTTTTACACCTCTTAACTGAACACAGTATACAAATAAGCGACGCTTCTTTTTTATTCAGCAAGTGTTAATTGCCAAGACACACCATACTTATCATTTAACCAACCAAATTTTTTACTAAACGGATAAGATCCTAGAGGCATAAGTACTGCTCCATCTTGGGCTAGTTTATTAAAAGCCGTTTCAATTTCTTCTTCCGTCTCGCAGGTTACATAAAGAGACATAGCTGGTGTAAATGTAAAATTATGATTTACATAACTATCAATGCACATGAACTCTTGCCCGTGTAACGTAAAAGTTGCATGAATTACAGTTCCCTCTTTACCAGGTCCATTTTCATCATAGCGAGAAATATTTACAATTTCTGATTGGTCGAATAGCGACGTGTAAAAGTTCATCGCTTCCTCAGCTTTGCCTTCAAACATTAAAAACGTAGTAATTTTTTGATTTGTGTTACTCATATAGAGACCGCTCCTTGTTATGTATTTACGCAAAATATACATCGGTTAATAAAATCGAACATACATTCCTATAAGTATATTGTCTATAAAAACGATGAGTTTGTCAATTATCTACTTTCTTACTTCTTCTTAAATAATGCTGTCCAAAGAAATGACTCTCCAAACATAGTATTTGGTTGTTCAATTTGCTTCATTTTTCTAATTTCAATCACTTCAAATTCTTTAAATATCTCTCTTAATCTTTCTTCTGAATATGCAAGACCACCTTGTAGACTCCACTCTCTATATACGTCCCAATCAGTTATTTCTGATCCATTTCGCTCATCTAAATCACCTGCCGCAAAACATGTTAATCCAAAATAACCACCCGATTTCAATGAGTTTTTAATTAAATTCACATATTTTATTCTTCTATGTGGTGGAATATGGTGTAAACAGCCCGAATCGTATACAAAATCAAATTCATATTGACTCTCTAAATTAAAAATTGAATCACAAATAAATTCAATTTCTACCCCTTTTGCTAAAGCTCTCTCTTTCGCCCAATTAATACCCTCTATAGATAAATCCACTGCTGTTACATCAAATCCTTCATTTGCTAGATAAATTGCATTTCTACCCGGACCACATCCAAGTTCTAGTACTTTTCCTTTTGAAACCCGCTTTTTTTGTATATACGAAACTAGGTTCTCATCTGGAACGTTTTCAAAAAACGGAACATCTTTTTCTCTATTCGCATAAAATTCATTCCAAAATGGTTCTGCCGATCTTAATAATGAATCAAGCATTTTAATAATATCTTCTTGCGTGTGCAACGTTTCATTTTTCATTTGTAGCCCTCCAAATTCAAATAGTCAGAAAATTATTATATATCTTTTTGAACTTTCAAACAAAGAAAAAACTCCTACATTCAATAGGAGTCCTTTCTTTAAAATCCAAGTATAGATAACCATTTTAACAGCTTCTCTTCTCGCGCCTTTAAATCATCGTTCCTAAGCTTACCTAACTGTATTTCACTAACAATTTCTCCGTCCGCCATAAAAAGAACTCTTTCTGTTTTCGCTGCTACTTTTACATCATGAGTCACTAACATAATAGTCGTTCCATCACGATTAATATTTAATAATATCTGCATTACCTCTTCTGTTGATTTTAAATTTAGAGCACCAGTTGGCTCATCAGCAAAAATAACATTTGGATTATTGATGAGTGCTCTACAAATAGAAACTCTTTGTAATTGCCCTCCAGATGCTTCGGTTATATAATGGGATGCTATAGCACTTATCCCCATTTTCCCCATTAGCTCCAGAGCACGTTGATTTACTATTTTCTTACTCTCACATTTCGCTAAATATGCAGACAAAATGATATTATCAAATAGATTCAAGTTTCTAAGAAGGTTGCTCTGCTGAAAAATAAATCCTATTTCAGTAAGGCGCAATTTGGCTAACGCTTCTTCTTTCATACAAGATATTTCTTTACTACCAATTTTCACACTTCCTGATGACATTTGATCCATTCCACTAATATTATATAGTAACGTCGATTTTCCAGAGCCAGAAGTCCCCATGACCGATACAAATTCTCCTTCATAAATCTCTAAATCTATATTTTTTAGCACATGATAATTTGCATTTCCATCTATTGAATATTTTTTGTTTAAATGCTTTACTTCTAAAATTTTTTTCACGTTACAACCCCTACTCCCCATTTCGTTTTAAATCGTTTGTTTGTTTCATAGTGAAACTACTGAAAAGTGTTGTTGCTGTCACAGATATAAATAAAATAGCTGGACATATTACATAAGAAACGATAGGATTCACGACAAATTTTATACGAGCTGCTCCCATAAATGAGCCTAACCAACTAACTAACGTCTCACCAAATGTAGCAGCTATACATGTCCCTGTCACAATGCCTAATAATACAATGACGATAGAACGTGTTATATACTGTATACGAATATCTTTACTAGAAAAACCAATACTTTTCATTATTAATATTTGGGAGGAATCTTTTGCTAATAACATTTTAAAAAACATCGCAGTAATTAAAACTGATATCAATATCGCAATCAAAATAGCTACTTGAGTCACGAGTCTTAATTGTTTAATTGTCTCTCCTAAAGTTTGCGTTAAATAATTATCCGTATCTGTTATTTTTGCAGAATGAAAATTGTGTTTATACTCCTTCACTTTTTCTTGCAAATCCACAGTAGGATTCATATCTACATTTACGACATACCATAATATATTTTCTTTATTATAAGAGAAGGTTGCTTTTGCTGTTTTCCCACCATTTGTTACATCTTGATATATACCACTAATCGTTAGCGCTTTTTCTTTTCCTTCTACAAATAAAACGATCTCATCCCCTACATTCGTTTCTAATTCATTTGCGTTCATATAAGAAAGAGCGATTTCATTTTCATTTTTGGGTGCCATACCTTGAATGTAATCTAATGGAAATTGAGTGAAGTCACCCACTTCAACATTTAAGTTTTCATGTGTACCATCTGCACTCACCATTTTAAATGTACTCGTTACAAATGCTGCATATTTTTCTACTTCTTCATCATTTCGTAAATATGATATGACGTCCTTAAATCGTTTCTCTATATTTTCAGTTTGCTGTAAATCTATTCGAATATCACTTTTTCCTGTTCCCATATAATTTACAAACTTCGGTGACTGAATCGTATACAAAAAATTAACAGGTACAACAACCATGAATACAGCTATGATTACAACGATACTTAATACGCGATATAACTTAAATCGTTTTACTACATCTTGTATACCAATAAATATATTTACATTTGTAATTTTAGTTTGAGAGAGAGAAAAAGAACTTTTAAGCTTCCTCTTTCCTATTTTATCTCTTGATCGTAAAGCATCTATTGCTGTAATTCTCCTGAAATTCCGCAAAATAATACGACAGAAAAGGATAACGGCTAGAAATAACAAAGTTGTGACTATTAATGGCACAGAAAAATGTAAAATACTTGTTTCTGCTATCCCCATATAAAGTGAGATATTAGAGGTAAATATTTTTGTAACAAATAATGAAAGTATATATCCACATATACATCCGCTAGCAGCAATAACAACATATTTTGTTACATATAATTTTTGAATCTCTTTACTTGTAATACAGATAGCTTTCATAACACCTATCTCCCGATAATCTTCTTCCATTGAAGTCATAATCGTAAATCTAATACATAAAATTGCGATTAACATTAATAATGCACTTATTATAATGAGCACAGCAGCTATTATTCCATCTGTTAATGAATTGAGTGTTTTAAAGAGTGAATACGTAATAGAGGGACCTTTTTGAGGTAAGTTCGATGATTCGTATAGATGTTCAAATTCATTTATTTTATTTACATCTGTTAGCTGAAATTCAATAAGATATTCACTTTCTCCAAAATTCCCCTTTATTCTTTCGAAGTCTTCATCACTTATTACAAATCGTTTTGAACTAACGATTGATGGGTTCATTTGAACATCACGAACAAATGACGAAATAGTCAATTCTAGTTCATTATTATTTTTAACAACCCATATTTTATCTCCAATACGCAAATTATATTTTTGCATATAATAAATGGGTACACCTATTTCCCCTTTCCTGACATCGACCACTTCATTATTTAGATTTAATAAAAAATCAAACTTACTATTTTGTTTAACGAAACTAATGTCCATTACACTATTATGTTCCGCTTCACTTTTCTTCTTTATAAAAATGTTAGACCCGCCAATTTGAATCATCTCAGCCGTTTGCTGTTTTTTTACAAAAGGGGTTTTCGCTACAAATAAATCGATTGATTGTTGATTTATTTCTCCGGCATGCATTTGTACGAAGTGCGGCGCGTTTGATACTTTAAACAATCGATCCATCGAGTTCAATAGATTTATAACATTACTTGAAGCACTAGCCATTAAAAGACTTGATAACATGATAAACATAAATAAAATGGTAATTATCATTTTATTTTGAGAGAAATCTCTTTTTAACATTCTCCTAATCATATGAAGCTAGTTCCCTTCATTCCATAGTATTTTCTTCGTCACTATCGCTATTATTATCATTATGAAACTAATAGCTAATATAGGTAAATAAATGTTCATATTGAATTCTTCAAACATAAAACCATAAATAACTTGCCCAATCGGTGCCATACATTGAGATACCGCTGTTATAATTGCCATTACTTTTCCTAGATTTTCATTTGGTGTTTTCTTTTGGACTACAGTAATTACATAGATGGATACAATTGTCATGATCATTGCAATTAGAATAGAAGAAAGTATAAAGAGGATAAATGGTGGGTAGTGTCCTAAATTAAGAATAAATGGTGTGACTGATAACGCTACTGGTATTACTAATAGAGCTATAATAAGCATCCAATAATATAATGTTTTCATCTGTAACTTTTTAGCAAAGAAACCGATTGACAATGCACCTAGTATGGTTGCAAAATCAATTAACCCCATCCCAATTCCATACATCGTATCGCTACTCTGCATAGTTACTCGTAAAATAATAGGTCCTCCAACAACAAATAACGGTGTCAAAATCAAGTTTAGTAAAGCTGCAAGTAACATAGCCTTCAAAATAAATGGCTGTTTTAAAACATATATAAACCCTTCTTTCATATCCTTTACAATTGTCGGTATGATATGGCTTTCTTGCGCTCTTTTTATAAAAGGTATTGTAATAAACATTTCTAAAATCGCAGATAAAAAGAAAGCGAAGCAACTTATTATTACGAGCATTTTCAAACCAATTATGCCGTACAATATTCCACCTAATACAGGCGCAACTATATTAGATAGTGCTTGCACACCATTTACGATACCGTTCGATTGTTCTAACTTTTTCTCTGGAACTAATTGAGGAATACTCGCCATTACAACTGGTGAGTACATTGCACTAATAACTGCTAGTAAAAACATAATTGTTCCAATCAATAGAATAGATACCGATCCAGTAAATAATAAAACTATAAAGCTTAATACAATCGTAGCGTTTATAAAATCAAAAATGACCATTAAGTTACGGCGATTGAAACGATCTGCTATCGCTCCGCCAAGAGGAGCTAGCAAAAACGGAATACTCGTTACCGCATATAATCCTGCGAATATATCGGCACGGCCTGTTATATCTAGCACATATAATGACAGAGCAAAACGTAAAAGTGTTGAACCCAAAATAGTAATAATTTGCCCACTCACCATTAAGTGAAAATCTTTCATAGAAGATTTTATACTTGCTGGCATCTTCATCACACCCTTCATTCAAATTTAGACCGACTGCCGGTCTATAATACCCAAACAGAAAAAAGCTATTTCTGTTTCATTAAAACCTCGATCATATAATCAAAGGATCCTTCTTTCGCTCCAACAGATACTTCCATCATTTTAATATAAGCTTTCGCTCTTCTCATCATTTCTTCCGGCTTCCACTGGAATAAACCTTCATCAAATATGACTTGTGCTGAAGAGAGTAATAATTCAATTGTTTCTTGTGGGTATAGTGTAGAAAATACGCCTTCATCGATTCCTTGTTCTAAAATTTCTGCTAAAACAGGAGATAAATGTATAATGGATTGTACTAAACTTTTTTGATGCATTTCTGCATTATTGGGTTGATGAAATTGTTCAATCATTTTATCTTTTATGTCACCTGATTTTGGCGATTGCTCCATTAAAACTCGAAATAACTTTTCTAAAACTGGGATATTTGGATTAGAGATGATTACTTTCGCTTTAGCAACATCCGCTTTAATAATCCTCATAATGATTTCATCCATCACTTCTTCTTTCGACTTAAAATAGTGATAAAACGTCCCCTTCGCTATCCCTATCTCTTTTAAAATGTCATTTACTGTTGTTTTCGTATAACCTTTCGTAACAAACAAACGTTCAGCAGTTTCTAAAATTTCCTTTCTACGCTCCTCATACTCCTTTACTATTCGCATTCAAGTTCTCCTTCCCACCAGACCGACTGTCGGTCTATTTAAATTATATGTTTAGTTAATAAAAAGTTTCCTAATTATTGTACATATACAACATCCTACTTTTGATTTCCTTTATGAATTTTTAATTTTTCAATTCGGTGAATGAAATTTTAAGAATTACTTCTGTGCACCACCCTTGTACTTATATCGACTTCATTGTATAAAAACAAAAAGAGCCGCAACGCATTGCGACTCTTTTAGATTAATAACTATTTAACGGCCACGTCTTTGCTGACCTTGTTTTGTACTACTTTTCTTATTACTTGGCTTATTAAATGATCGATTGTTATCATTTCTCGAACTATTTCTTGAATCGTTTCTTGGACCACCTTTTGAACCACTTCTAGAACCTTCACGGCTATCTCTTTGACGATATTGACCTGATTTCTTTGGAGCTGGCTTTGGTACCGGTTTTCCATTTTCATCTACACGTTTTATCTTCGGTTGTTCAATTATTTCTCTTTTCAGTGGTGCACCAAGCGTTTTTTCAATTTCTTCTAAATGTTTTTCATCTTTCGCTGCAACGAATGTAATTGCAAGACCTGATCCACCTGCACGTCCTGTTCGGCCAATGCGGTGAATATAACTTTCTACATCTTCAGGAATATCAAAGTTAAATACGTGCGTTACACCATCTACATCAAGTCCACGAGCTGCTACATCCGTTGCGATTAAGTACTGAATTTTAGCTTCGCGGAAACTCTTCATAACTCTTTCACGTTTCGCTTGAGGTATATCACCATGAAGTTCAGCACAATTATAACCTAGTCCTTTTAAATTATCATAAAGCTTACTTGCTCTAACCTTTGTACGACAGAAAATAACTGCTAAAAATGGCTGATCACGATCCATAACAAAACGAAGTGCATCTGGCTTTGCACGATCTGTCGTCTCAATGACACGCTGCTCAATTGTATCTACCGTTACTTCTTCACTTTGTACTTGAATCATTTGCGGCTCATCCATATAACGCTTCGCCAATTTTTTAATATCTTTTGGCATCGTTGCTGAGAATAACATCGTTTGTTTACTACCAGGTGTCTCATCTAAAATATCTTCAATATCATATAAGAAACCGAAATAAAGCATTTGATCCGCTTCATCTAGTACAATCGTTGAAAGATTACTTAAATCAATTGTTTCACGTCGTATATGATCTAATAATCGTCCTGGTGTTGCTACAACAATATGTGTATTACCTTTTAACTTTCTCAATTGTTGTGCTACATCTTGCCCACCATAAATCGCTAGTACATTAATATCTTCTCTTTGAACAAGCATTTTTTTAATTTCAGTTGTAATTTGCAGGGCTAGTTCCCTTGTTGGTGCAACAATTAAAGCCTGAACATCACTAGACTCTGGATCGATTTTTTCTAAAATCGGTAACACGAATGCTAACGTTTTACCCGTTCCTGTTTTCGCCTGCCCAATAATATCTTTACCTGACATAATAACAGGAATTGCCTTCTCCTGAATCGGTGTTGCTTCTGTAATTCCATTTTCACGTAATGTATGATTAAAAGTTTCACTAATTCCTAATTCTAAAAAGTTTTTCAAATAGACCACTTCTTTTCCTTATTTTTCACATTAGCTTCCATTGTACCATTTGTTTCGCCAAATATGAAAAATAAAAAAATTCTTATCTTCTTTTTTTATATTCATCGTGTACTAGGTGAACAAATTCTTTTTGCTTTTTCTCAGATTTTATTAATGCTTCCATGTTAGTAGAAGCAAAATGAACTTCTAATTTTTCATTACTCCAAATTAAACCTGTATACTTCGGATCTTCATGTAGATTTTCGAAACCACTCAAATTCACTTAATTTTGCGATATGATGTTTTAATTTCATGTCA
>NZ_ALBR01000045.1:0-20974 GCF_002081505.1 Bacillus sp. CDB3
ATGAAAGAAGCTACTATTGTAAGAGAATATGAATTGAAATGTAAACAGCATATACTTACACCTAAAAAATTCCCGTTCGAAATTCACGAATTTCAAGGGTACATCTATAACGATTACTTAGAACTACGATACTACAATGAAGATATTAATGGGATTTTAAAAATCACTGTTTCTCCAGTTCAACATAAATTAGATCAATATGTACATAAGGGAACTAAGTTCTACAATTTAAACATAATATAACAGCAATATATAATCCTCATTTTGATTTAGCATATGAGCTTATCTTTCAGAAAGATGGTTTTCAATATAAAATCGCCATTGGCAATAAACTGCATATAAAAAGAAGATACACTGTTAACGATTTGATTCAAGTTGCAGAATCTATGAATTAAAAACTAGCTTTCCAATAGAGGAAAGCTAGTTTTTTAATTATTTTATAGTAAGTTTTCCTCCATGATAGCAATAATACCTTTCTGCTTTAAGAGATTTAATCTTCTTTAAAGACTGTTCCGCCCTTTCTATATCTAAACAAAACTTCCGATTAGCTATAACTAATTCTTGATTCTCTTGAACCGCTGCATCTCCCGTAATTACACAATCTAAATTCGGAAAATATAATGAAATATGCCCCGAAGTATGTCCTGGCGTTGCTACTATTTGACATTCATTATTCAAAATCATTTGGCCATCATGTACTTTTTCATCGACGGAAATATGTCTTATATTTTTTAACTGCTGTATAAACCATTCACCAAATGCCTTTTCTTCATTTGGCATATGTTCTAGCATTTCTTCAGCTTGAACCAACCTCTCTGATTTTATATCACCACTAATATAGTTAGATTCAATTTCACTCGCAATAATATTAATTTGAGGATATTTCACTTTTAAATCGTATAAAGATCCTATATGATCGTCATCATAGTGAGTAATTATTATATTTTTTAAGCTTTCCATCTCATATCCAAGTTTTAATATTGCTCCTTCGATTAAATGTACAAAGTTTGTATAACCTGTATCTACTAAAGTTAATTCATTATTTACTATAATTAAGCTCGGATAAATACATTGTTTTCCCCCGTTAAATTCAAATTCAATTGGTAGTTCTTTTATCTTCATTTTTCTTCCCCCATACCGCTTATAAAATGCATACTAATAACTAAATCATCCACATACATTTTACAATACACACTATGTAACGGGACACTGTGAGTCGTTGCAAAACAAACATTATATTATTTTGAACAGGTAATTTCCTATTTTTATGGAAATATACAATAAGAAAAACAATAAAATTGATTAATCTCTCACTTCTTTGTCCATCCTTTTAAAAAATCTATGTTTTGTAAAAGGAGTGTTTATATGGAGAAACAGACACTTTGGAAAAAGTTCAAAAAAAGCTCTGTAAACCTCGGTAAATCCAGCGTATATGAAAGTATTATTTTATTCTACACAATGAAAAAGAAAGCGTTACCTACTAAAGCGAAACTCATAATATTAGCCGCTTTATCCTATTACGTATTAACAATTGATTTCATTCCAGATATAGCTGCTATTATCGGGATTGGCTTGTTAGATGATGTTTTAGCAATCGCTATCGCACATAAATATGTTATGCGACATGCTGATGCTGAAATTCGAGAGAAGAGCAAAGTAAAAATGGAGTCATTATTTACTTCAGCACAAGCATAATTAAACTATCTATCCATTTACCTAACTTTTCTAGTTTCAAATAAAGTGAACTTTAATTAATGCGAACTCTGTGCCCCCCACTGAATATTATTCTTCACCATGCTTTTACAGGATACATCCTTTCGAAAGCAAAAAAGTTCTCTTAGCTCTCAAACTAGAGACAAATAGGATGTCAGAACTTGCTCATAAGTTCTGACATCCTATTTTTATTCTTATATACATCTGTTATTCAGTGGAGTCCGAAACGCTTTCAGCAACAGAATCCAGAAGTAGTTTACGTAGTTATATGCGTACCTCTATACAACACCGCTATTGCAGCTGCTATAAGAATCATACCCATAAAAGCAGGTGCGGCATGACCAAGTGATACATAGATTTTCCCTCCAATTATAGGGCCAACCATTCTTGCTAAAGCTTGAATAGATTGGCTACCACCTTGAATCCTTCCTTGTTCACTAGAATCGACAGACTTTGAGAGAATCCCATTGAATGCAGGCCCGAAAATTGAATCCCCAAAACCAAACATTAGCATTCCAACGATAAGTAGTGGATAGAGTGAAAACAACGCTGATGCCGCAATAAAACTGTATCCTATAATCTCCGAGACCATCCCAAGAATTGCTATTTGTTTATCACTAAGCTTGATCAAAAGCTTTGGCATTATAAAAGCTTTTGAAATGATGTCTTGAAAGCCCATAATCGAAAACATAAGTCCGATTAGTGCAGGCTTCCAACTAAAAGTATCCATCGTAAATTGTGTGAAAATTGCTTGTAAAGATCCGTTAGGTATCCAAAGTAAAAATGCTGAGACAAGTAACCATTTTAAGTTTTTCATGGAAAGTATGTTTGCAAGCTGTGCAAAAGGATTCAACCTTACAAAAGTAATCTCTTTCAACCTATTATTTCTGTCAAGGCTCTCAGGCATGTATTTGATCCCATAAACAACATTTAATAAAGTTATGATTGCTCCAAAATACATAGGTACAGTATCACCAAACTTGGCAAGTAATCCCCCAAGTGTTGGGCCAATGATAGTTCCCGCACCTACAACTGCACTCACCCATCCAAAGTATTTCGTTCTCTGTTCTGGAGGAATGATGTCTGCAAAATATGCGAAGATAGTACTTATGCTCCCGCCTGTTATTCCTTCTATTATGCGTCCAGCAAATAGTACCCATAAAGCTCCTCCTATACCAAAAACTAAGTACCCAACTGCAGAACCGAAAAGGCATATTAAAAGTAATGGGCGACGACCATACTTATCGCTCAAAGCTCCGAGTACGGGGGCAACTAAAAATACGCAGGCCGCATATACGGAAGTTAGTAGTGTAACAACTAACGCTTGTTCTTCCGGATTACTTGTATATGGCTGTACTAAGAATGGGACTACAGGCATGATGATACTGAAACCTATACCACAAAGAAATACAGAAATAAGTCCGAATATTAAAGCATGTTTATCTATGTTTTTTTCAGTTTCCCTTTCATTTTGTGATCTAAATATAGACATATAACTTCTCTCCTTAAAACACTTTGTTGCTTTGTCAACAAAATGATAACTCCGTTTTGTTGATTAGTCAACAAAATGATAACTCCGTTTTGTTGATTATTCAACAAAAATGAAATAATAAAAAGGTAGCCTTACTCTAATGAGAATGGGCTACCTTTTTATTATTTAAATTTATCCCGCATTAACTAACGGTCAGTAAAAGCCTGATTGGTGATGGCTGATAATCAGTGGAGACTGAAGCCCCCACACTGATTAAAGTTTCACTTTATTACGACTTAATATGTATACCTTGTTTCTTTATTTCTGCATCCAAATGCCTACTATATTTTTCCACGAAGCTAATTATACTATCGAATTCTTCCTCAGTTACTTGCTCAAATACGGCTTTATCCCGCTCTTGAAACTCTTTGTGCAAGTCTTCATGGATTTTATAAATTTCTTTCCCTTGTTCGGTAAGCCTAAAATAAATTTCTTTCTTGTTTTCCGACTTTTGGTAGCTTTCAATAAGACCTTTTTTTATGAGCTTCTTAGTCATTCTACTTATAGCACCGCGAGTCACATAAAAAGCCTCCGCAAGTTGTGTCACATTAGAATCCGCATTATTTTCAATATATTCAATGCAGTGGACTTCCGAAGACTTAAAATCCTTAAGACCTTCTTCCATCTTATCTTTATTAAGCCAAACCATCTTATTATATAATTCCCTTAAACCGTTAATGACCTGTTCTTCTTTATTCATGACCTACCCTCCTAACCGCTCATTAGCACATTAAAACTATTATATTAAATTTCTGCTTACGTTTCGACAATATTGAAATAATTATTGTAACATTACAAGATATGCGTAAAAATAGACGATTAAATAAAACAATTCATTAAACAGCAAATAATACAAGTGTATTTTTACTTACAGTAAACAGTAGACAAAAAGTAAGAGCTAAGATAATCTCTCTTAGCTCTTCTTTCATAAAATTAATGTTTTTAAAATACTATTTTACTTCATTAGCTACAAAAAATTGCTCACAAACACTCGAAATACGCTGTAAGTCTACGTTCCCACCAGATATTACCGCTACTACTTTTTTCCCTTTAATATATTGATCAACTTTCCCTGCCAGTAGAGCAGCAGTAGCTAATGCACCCGCACCTTCTACAACAGCTTTTCCACGTTGTAATAAATCTTTCATCGCTACTTCCAGCTCTTTTTCTGATACTGTTACAATATCATCTACTAATTCTTTTACAACTTCAAAAGTTAAATTCCCAGGTATTTTAACTGCGCAACCATCTGCTATAGTAGGTGCCTCATAATGTTCTACAATTGTACCTTTGTCATAAGATGCCTTCATCCCATGTACATTGTCTGCTTGGACACCAATTATATTAATGGATGGATTAAAAGATTTTAATGCAACAGCAATACCAGAAATAATTCCGCCTCCACCGATTGGTACAATAACAGTATCAACATCCCACATATCATCCAGAATGTCTAATCCAATTGTACCTTGACCAGCCATTACCTCTACATCATCATATGGATGTAAGTATGTTTCACCTGTTTCCCTTGTAATCTCCTCACATTTTGCCTTTGCATCATCAAAAGTTTCACCATGTAAAATCACTTCAGATCCATATCCTTTAGTTGCTTCAACTTTCGCCTGTGGTGCAGAAATTGGCATAACAATTTTACTCTTAATACCAAGTAAATGTGCAGATAATGCAACTCCTTGCGCATGATTACCTGCTGAACATGCAATTACGCCTCGTTCTTTTTCTTGATCCGTGAGCTGCGACATTTTATTAAATGCGCCACGGAATTTAAAAGAACCTGTTAATTGCATATTTTCTAATTTCAAGTGAATTTCTCCGCCCGTTTTACTAGTCAAATAAAAAGATTTTACTAATGGGGTTTTACGAGCATTTCTATCTAGAATATTTTGAGCTTTTTTAATATCGTCTATATGTAATGGTAGTTTTTTAGTTATCATAATAACACCTCTTCCAATGATCTATTCTAAGTTTTCGTATGCAGTAGCTCCTTTATACGAAGCCATCTATGGTAAGAAAAAGTTTTTATATATGTACCCCATTCTGTAATATACACATTTGCAAACAATTTAACATCCTCTTCATATCACGTCCTTTATAATGATTTAAACATGCAATTTGGATCCAATTATTTGTTTGTAAATAAGATGACTCATAATGAACAATATATCCTTGTAATGCTAACGCATCACCTACTGCTTTAGAAGAAAGACCTTTATTTAATTGAATGGTAAGTATAATTGATGCAGCATGTTCTTTAGGTGAAACAAACTTTAAACCCATACCAGTAATAGCTTCTTCAACATAATCATATGTCTCTTTTATTTTTACAAATGCCGTTTCATCTTCAAATCTCTTCAAAGCTTCTTGCAATGCATAAATTAAATTCCATGATTGTGAGTATGGAATGCTTTCATTTTTTTCATACATGCCAATGTCCATATAGGCAGGCACAGCCTCGTTTATTTTTACAATGTGGTTATGAAAAACGAAAGAAATTCCTGTATACGATTTAATCGCTTTACCGCTAACACCACTAGCAAAATACACATCATTCAAATCTAACGAAATTGCTCCAATTGAGCTAATGCAATCTACACATAGTTTCATTTGGTACTTGTTACAAAGAGTATTTAGCTCGTCTAAATCGTTTAACATTCCAGTTGATGTTTCATGATGAACAAACCAAAGCCATTCATAATTTCCAGTTGTCATTATTTCTTCTAATTCGGTATAAATAAACGGCTCTCCCATTTCTTTTTTATACGTATCAAAATGTAACTGTGCGCGTGTTGCATGCCCAACTAATCTATTACCAAATTCCCCATTTGTTAATACTAGTCCTTTCCCTTTTAAAGAACGTAATTGTAAAGCAATCGCATCATTTGCTAATGTCCCTGTTCCTAACATTATTTGTACACGTTTTGCTTTTGTCATTTGAAGTAACCGTTTTTTCACATTATCCATCGTCACATGAAATGACTTAGATCGATGCGAAATAGGCCGGGTAGAAAATGCCTTTCGAACATTGTCTTCAATGTCTACTGGACCAGGTAAAAACGTGTATTTTTTCGTCATAATACTTCCAACACTCGATTCTTCAAACATAGCAGGTGTTACATACATAGGCTGGAAGGCTGCTTCTTCTGTGCCAACTAACGTATGGAAAGATTTGAACCCCATTTGTTCATATAAAGGGAGTTCACGTGTTGTGGCAGAAATGAGTGCCAATTCATATCCATTTAGAAGCAAATAACGATGTAAAAAGCGAATTAAACCTAACAACGCTCTTCCATTTCGATATTCACGTTCTACTGAAAGTAAACGAATTTCATATACGTTTTCTCCATGTTCTTGCAAGTAAAAACCTAAATTTGAAATTTTATGATCTAATGAGAATGGTCGTTTTCCTCGCAACGCAACCATACCCACTAACTTATCCTCATCTAAACAAATTAAATATGTATTTTCTTCATGAAAACGATCTATACGAAAACGTTCTTTCGTTTCTTCATGTTGCGGAATCTCTTCTACAAATGTTTTATAGTTCAATTTATGTATACTTTCAAATTCCCAATCTTGATCAGCAACTTTATAAATTAACCCCATGTCCTATCCCCTTTATCTCTCTACTTATCCTCACTATCTACTTAATAAAAATTATAAGTGGAGATTAACTCCACTTATTAAAAGCTCATTTCATTCTCGATTTACATATAAAATAAGTACAATTATAAGAGCACTTAAAATAGTCGTAACAATAGAGTAAGAATACAAAATCATACAAATTGGTAAACAAGCGATTGTAATTAATCCTGGCTTAGTAAATCCTTTAAAGATTAAATAAAATATAATGAAAACAGCAATAAGAGTAAGCGCTATCAAATAATCAAAAGCGATTAACCCTCCAATAAATGTTGAAATACCTTTTCCGCCCTTGCCTTTAAATAAAATCGGGTAAATATGTCCAAGTATAACAGCCAGTAAAGCTAACATTACAAATGTAGAATCTTCAAAAAGGTATTTTGCAATAGAAACTACGATTGCCCCCTTGATCGCATCACCTAAAAATGTAGCGACGAAATACCCTTTTCCATATACGCGCCCCATATTTCTTGCGCCAGGATTCCCGCTTCCTTCATTCCGAATATCAACGTTATGTCTCCATTTCGTTACTATATAAGCGGTCAATATGTTTCCAAATAAATAAGAAGCCACCAAATACAAAAATTGCATACTATTAATCATGTAATCATTCACTTTCTACATGGGAGTACTTATACAATATTCAATGACTATGTATATTGTACTTTTCTTGCTTTACATCCCTTTTATATATTTTAACATCACATATTTACAAATCATACAAAAATTCTCATACAGCTATTTTTTTAAATATATAGCCCTCATTAAATAATATGTTCCTTTCACTGCCATTTCTGATTGTGATACAAATGTAATTTCTTTAATACTTTCTTCACAGCATTTCTTAAATACAGCATATATTTCAGGTACTAAACGTAATATACTGCCACTTACTGCAATTGGAGTTAGGTGTTTAAATTCCAGCTTGTTATAAACATTTACTGTAATCCTTGCTAATTCTCTTCCAGCTTGCATCATAATTTCATGTGCAGCAACATTCCCATTTCTTGCTTCCTGAATAACTTTTGGTGCGATTGCTGCAACTTTATTTTTTGAAAAACTATATACTAGTCTTTTTATGTGTGACGATGTCAAAAGTTGAAACTCGTCTTGAATACTTAAGCTTAATGGGCAAAGTGCAACTCCTTGATCAAATTGATTTACCATTCTCTTTAAACCCTGTAACGCAATCCAATATCCGCTTCCTTCATCTCCTAAAATATGTCCCCATCCACCGCTATACTCGTACACTTCATCTTTCTTTCCAAGACAAATCGCGCCTGTACCGCCAATTGTTAAAATTCCATCTTTCCCTTTTAAAGCAGCTGCATGTGCAATCATTGCGTCATTAAAAACTTCAATTTGTGTTCCGTACTTATTTTTTAGACGTAGTGTTAATTCATTTGTATTCGCTCCACTTATACCCGCTAATCCTAAACAAATACAAACGCAGTGCCCATCTATTAAAGCTTTCTTGCATTGATCGATCGCCTCCATAATATGCGAAACTGCTTTTTCATAATCTATTAATATGTTTCCAAACCCACTCGTACCTCTTACAACTTCGTTTCCGTCTTGATCAAATGCAATTGCTTCTGTCTTCGTTCCCCCACCATCTACTCCAATCATATACTTCATATATGTTCGCCTCATTTTCTTCATATTGGAGGGAATGTTATATTCCCTAAAACTACAGATTGCTTTGCACCTGTTGCGCTTGGCACATTACTCGGATTACGATGATACGTTTCATTTGCTAAAATCGCAAATGCGACAGCTTCTTTCGCTGCGGAAGAATAGCCTAAATCTTCTTGAATAAATATTGCGCATTTTTCTTCTTTCAATCCATTTCGTACCATTTCAACAAGTGTATCATTATAACTTCCCCCACCACCTAAAATCACCTCATCGATTTCATAATACGGCAGAATAAACTCCTTATAATGATGAACAATTGAACTTGCTGTAAACATCGTGACAGTCGTCAATATATTTTCTTTACTATGCTTTTCATACCGCTTCAATAATTCACTTACAAATTCTTCACCAAACTGTTCTCTACCAGTTGATTTCGGTGGATTCATTTTCAAAAATGGATGGTTCATACAATAAGTCAAAATTTCATCTACAACTACTCCCTGTTTTGCAATCCTACCATTTTGATCATATAGCAACTGAAATAACCTTTGACATACTTCATCAATTACCATATTCCCTGGACCAGTATCAAAAGCTATAACGCTCTTATCACTTAAGTGACTTGGTATTACTGTAACATTTCCAATCCCACCAATATTTTGTAGTAGTCTATTTTTAGTTGGATGACGATACAAAATGACTTCTGAATATGGCACAAGTGGTGCACCTTGTCCTCCTGCTGCCATGTCCATCGTTCGGAAATTTGAGATAACCGTCGTGTTCGTTTCGTATGCTATTACTGCTGGTTCCCCAATTTGCAATGTGGAAGGTATCATATTACCATCTTGCTTTGGTTGATGATAAATCGTTTGTCCATGAGAACCTATTAAATCTAATTGTTTCAAAGAAAGATTGACCTCTTTACAAACTTCCTTTACAGCATTGGCAAAACATAAACCGAGCTTAAAATTCAAACTGCATATGAGTTGAACATTTGAATTTTCTATTGATAAGGATTGTTGTATTTCATTTTTTATATCATGACAAAATGGAACTGTAGTAAAATGGATGAGTTCGATTTTAGAATCTACACCGCTTCCTTCTATATAAACGAGCGCTACATCTATTCCGTCTAACGATGTACCAGACATTATCCCTACAATATACATAACATGCATGACCTCCTATTTACTAAAAAACAATCATGTAAGTTACAAACGTACAACCAATCGAAAATAATATAAATCTAAAACACAACTGAGCTTTCGATGCAAACGATCCATCAATGAAAGAAACAACTACTGTAAGCAAAATACTTGCCGCAATGCTTGTAACGAGCCATATACTATGCATTTGTGATAGATTTAGCATTCTTAATAAAGGTACGAAAAGTAAATTCGCGCATATCACTCCAAATAACAATAAAAATACACCTTTATAACTAAATTTTATATTTATTCCATTTCACCCTCTCTGGACTTAATGTGAAAGAAGTGATAGACAAAATGCCTATCACTCAAAAATAAAATATAAAACTTACGGATTAATAGATTCCCCATCACCATTTTTCTCAATTTCAAGCATGTTTTTGTCGTACATTTTAAAGAATGGTAAGTAAATAAGGAATGATATTGCTATATTAATAAAAACTAATACAATTGCACGCCAATCTCCTCCAGTAGCTAAATACGCACCAATTGGGGCCGGTAATGTCCATGGCGGCATTATATGAGTTGGTGTTACAAATCCCATTGCAGTTGCAGCATACGCTATAGTAGCGGTTACTAATGGTGTAATAACGAAAGGAATAATTAAAATTGGATTCAATACAATCGGCAAACCGAATATAACTGGTTCATTAATATTAAAAATCCCAGGTACAATACAAGTTCTTGATAACGCTTTCGAATATTTTGATCGCCCAAATACGATCATCGCTAACACAAGTCCTAACGTTGCTCCTGAGCCACCAATCCAAATAAACCATTGATAAAACGGCTCTGGTGCAATGAATGGAAAATGACTCGCACCACTCGCTACAGCTTCACCATTCTTTCCTAAATATACATCCCAAAGCGGTCTCGCCACAGTACCTACAACTGACACACCATGTATTCCGAAAGACCAGAAAAACGTAATTAAAAATACAGGTATAATAACGCCAAAGTAACTATCACCAGCTTTTACTAACGGTGCGGCTAATTTATCTACAACGTAATGTAGATCCACTTTAAAAACGACTGTAATAAGACTCATAATAATAATAACGAAAGCGGCAGGTATAAGTGCTTCAAACGAACGCGATACTGATGGTGGTACTTGCTCTGGCATTTTGATTGTTACGTTATTCTTCTTACAAAATCTTAAAATCTCAACTGATAAAATAGAAACAATCATCGTCACGAATAATCCATGACCTCCGAGATTTGTCATCGGAAGCATAAAGCCTTTTTTATCAATTAATTCAGGTGTTAATGTTAATAGTAATGAACATACTGCAAGCTGTGCCCCTGATAAAGCATCTAGCTTATAACTTTTCGCTAAATTATAACCTATTCCAAATGCTATATATAAAGACATAATAAACATTGTTAAACGATATGGTATTAATATACTTGTTTGATTTTTTAATGCCCAAACGGATATGAAACTATCTTTCGGTAATGGCGGAAATGCTACTATTAAAAAGAAACTTCCTACAATAATAAATGGTAACGCCGAAATAACTCCATCATGGATCGCTTGTAAATGCCTCTGTTCAGAAAGCCTTGCCATAGGTCCAGATAAGTTTTTATCAAGAAACGTGACAAACTTATTCATAACGCTTCCCCCTAACTAATTAATTCATTTACAGTTTTCAATAATGTTGGTCCACCAAGCGGTGTATATGCTTGCGGCGGTATGATACCGCAAGGAACAGACTCCTCTTCTGCAAGTTTTTTTACTGAATCAAATCGATGTCTAATTTGAGGTGCAACCATTACAACATCCCAACCATTCTTTACTTCTTCCTCCACCTCACTTGTTCCAATTGCATGCACTTCCATGTTTACACCCTTTTTCTCCGCCTCTTTTTTTAAAGCGTTTACAACAATTGCGCTGGACATTCCTCCAGAACAAACAAATAAAACCTTCATTATTGAATCCTCCTATACTTATAAATTGTTTCCTTCAAATGAAAGAAAGTTTCACTTTACTAACAAGCATATGAGGTAATGAAATGAATTAGTTATACTGAAAGTAAATTTCATTAAAAATATTTTCCCTATTAAATTAATGTTTCAATATAAATTTTTCTCAATTACAAGGCCAACCTTACCTCAGATTTTTTCTATCTATCCAACCGCAAAATACGACAATAATAACCTACCTATTCATAAAAGAAACCGTCCCAAAATACCTTTTGGAACGGTTCCTTTTCATATTATAACTATTATTAAATTATATCTTTTAATAAAGTGTTAGCACTTTTAAGTATTTCTCCGCCATCATTCATTAAATTCGTAGCTTTTTGCATTTTACTTGTGTTTCCTTCATCTAAAGCTTCTGGAGTTAATTTCGCAGATTGATTAAATTTCTCTAAAGCCTGCATATATAAACTATTAACTTCTTTAAATTTATCAGGTACCTGAACATTTGGTGGATTTTCAGTTACATCTTGTAACATGATTAAGCTAGCAGCTAATTTAATCGTCCATTCTTCATTCCCAATCTTATTATTAATTAATAGATTACCCGTCTGATTTAAAGAATCTGTAAGTTTTTTACTATGAATAGCATATGCTGATCTATAATTTGATTCCAACACTTTTTGGTGTGCTTCTGCCTTGCGTGCCTCCGCTTCAGCTTTCTTTTTCACTTCCTGTTCTTGCTTACGTTGCTCTTCTTCTGCTTTTTTCTTTTCTCCCTCTTCTTTCTTGTGTTGCTCTTCTTCTGCCTTTTTCTTTTCTTCCTCTGCTTTTAATCTATCTGTTTCTTCCTTTTGTTTAAACTTTTTTTCTTCCTCTGCTTTTTCGGCTGCTTCTTTTTCAGCTTTTTCTTTTTCCTTTGCCTCAACTGCTAATTTCTTCTCTTGTTCTTTTTTCGCCTTTTCAGCATTTTTTTCTTCTTCTAATTTTTCTTTTTCCGCTTTCTTTTCATCTTCTTTTTTAGCTGCTAATCGCTTCTTTTCTTCCGCCTTTTTATCCATTTCAGCTTGTTGTTCCACAGTTATTGGATAAAAGATATGACTTAAGGTTAATGAAACTATAAATACCGATAAACATGAACTAAAAATAATAGCAAATTTTTTCAAGCGTGAACGATATTTCTTTATAACTAACGTCCCTAACATAGCAATGAAAAAAACTATCGCTCCAATTAAAGCAATCATCCCAATAAACATTAACAAAGTATCCACTATTTAAATGTACTCCTCTACTTATGTATTTCATAAGACCCAAACTAGTTATCTATACATGATTTTGGATATTTTTATATAAAAACACTTTCTTTTGGAATCTTACATTTTCAACATTTGTCAGTATAGCAATAATAATGTCATAATAAAAGCTTTTTACTTACTTATTAATACTTCAACTAATTCCGCAATTTCTGATTAAACTATAATTTTTATCAAAATAAAAAGAGATCCCTCAAAAAAGCTATATTTATTAGCTTTTTCAAGGAAATCTCTCCTACTTATTCTTAAACTTCTCAGTCGCTGCTCTCATCTTCACATTTAAATCGTGATCAATCGAGTCGCGGATATCTCGCTCTACTACTTCCATTTCTTTTTGGAAATTTTGCAAGTAGATTTTCAGTTCTTCTTCCTTCTCTGGTCTTTGTGAAGGTGGTAATTGTACTACCAACGATAGCATCGCTGTTAAATCTTTCATTAAGAACGTTTCAAGTTTATGTTGTTGTTCAAACATACGTTGTTCTTGATAATACGGAAGTGCATTTAATACTGAAATTGTAATCTCATCAACCGTTCTTTGTAGTGAAGGATTAATCGAGCGTTTATATGCTTGAATTGTATTTAATGCATCTGGATATCGATCATAGAAATACAATTTATAAAACGATAAGTCTGTCGGTTTTACAGTTTGTTGTGATTCTTGTCTCAAGAAATCCTTCACTTTCATTGTTGCGATATCAATATCTTCATTCGTAAGCTTTTTCGTTGTTTTTGCCAGCACATGCACTTTTTTCTGCTTTTCTTTCGGTAACATTGAGAAAACTTGCTCTCTCGTACGTTGTCCTGAAGTACAGAAAAGAGTGTTTAAAGTATTTTGTTCTTTTTTCCCTTCTGTACGAACCCAGCGATAAAAGAGTGGGTGCTGCGTAAATTCTTGTAAAAACGGTGTTGATTTGTTTGATAATTTCTCAATGGAATCTTGCGCTCGCTTATATGGTTTCGTCCATGAAAAATAAAGTTTACGTCCGAAGTATACAACTAAAACAACGACAGTAAATGCGATTAAAAGTAATGATCCTAATAGTAATAATACTCCTTGAATGAAACTCATTTTTTCACCTCCTCTAAAAGTCTGTTATTTCCTTGGACGCTGAATGAGTTTCTGCTTCATCTCATCATTAAATGTATCTAGTTCAATTACAAATTTCTTACTAGACTCAATAATACGTTCTGACGATTTCTCAGATGCTTCAATAGCGGCAAATACATTTTGGAATGATTCACGTAATTTATCCATGCTAATTGCAGGATTTTCAAGGAGTTTTGTTGTTTCTTCTGTATTTTGTTTTAATGCTTGTGAATTGCTTAATACCATTGATTCAATCGCTTCATTTGTTGCATTAACAGCATCAATTGTTTTACGTTGATTTGTTAATGCAAGCTGTATTGCAGCGGAAACCGTTACAACGTTTTGCGTCATCGTAATTGCATTACGAATTGCCTCTGATAGCTTTTCATTATTTTTCTTAATGATGTCTACAGATGCGATAGATTGTAATAATACACTTTTTGCTTGCTGCATATTACGTGTACGTACAAGTATCTTTTCTAATGCATCATTTATTAACGGAATATCCCTTTGACGTTCTGGATTTTGTTTCTCGGCTTCAAGCATGCCTGCAAGTTTTCTTCCTAAGTATACTTGTTTATCAAGAGCGTGAATTTTATCGTGCGATTGCTCTTTTAACATTTCAAGACCAACTGTATCTTCTTGTAAGTTGTCACGACCAATTAGAAGGGATCTTATAATCTCCTCAATTTGCTTATCTATAGATTGATATTTATGCACGTATGTTTCAAGTGGATTTTTCTTGAATACTTTAAACATAATTTTCTTCATACCACTTGCTTTTAATGAATTCGGATCAAGCTCTGATACCACTTTGCGTAATTCTAACAATGTATTTGGAATTTCTTCGTTCTTTCCATTCATCATCGCTGTTACAGGACGTTTTAATGCTGATAACGTTTGTCCTGCTGCTTGTTGCTCTTTATCTCCTAAGTCTCCAAGCTGCGACAATACTTTTGATAAATCTGTATTTTGCTCGCTATTTAACTTTTGTACATACAGATCAGCTTCTTTATTTAATTCTTCAAGTTCGGCATCTTTTATTACTGTATCCACTACTACTTCTACATTATTATCTTTCACAATCGATACAGGTTCTTTTTTCTCGAGTTCAGTCAACAAAATCGCTCCTTTATTTACATGTGCGAATTTATATGCACTATATTTCATCTAACATATCGTATTTCATACACATTTTGCTTGCTTGAAATCGATTTTTCAAGAAATACCTGCTTATGCAGTCATTCCCTGTTTCATAGTATAAGTATACCTGTTCTCTTCATTATTTTCCTCAGACTTAAGACCTAGAGAGGAACATGCTGAAGGCGGATTCTTTACGAATCCCATTATTTATTACCTCTTCATTCTAATTTGAAATTCAATTGGTCAATCTCCTTCAAATCATACAGCACTCAATCTTTTGACATTTGTTATCTTTCAATGTGATAATTATGTCAGGCTCACTTCTACTTATTTTTTCGAGCAACGAATGCTCCCTTTTGAAAAGCTAATAACGCCGTTTCATACGTATCATCTTCTTCAATCATCTTGATAAACTCCGCTAATTCTTCTGTATGTGAAGTTGCATTATCAATAACAAGCAAACCTTTTGGCTCTAAAATACGTTTTATATGTTCCCACCACCACATGTATTGTGTACGTTCTGAATCTAGGAAAATAAAATCAAATGAATGATCTAATTGCGAATCTAAAAACGCCCCTGCTTCTTGATTATGGACATCAATTCTTTGTACAAGGTTCGCCTTTTCAAAGTTTACAATTGCCTCTCCAACCCGTTCTGAAGAAAGCTCTACAGTTGTTACATTTCCATTTGTTTCTTCTACCGCATTAGCTAACCACAATGTAGAATAACCATTAGAAGTTCCAATTTCTAAAATGTTTTTTGCATTACACCCTTTTACTAAAATTGATAAAAATTGCCCCATCTCACGAGAAATATTCCGTAATTTCTCTTCCCGCGTTTTTTTATTTCGATCATGCTCTTCTCCATATTGTTCAAGTTGAGATAATAATGAATCTACAGTATCCATCCTTTTCATCGCCTTTCCAAAGCAATATGATGAAAAAGCTCTTGCTGTCCGTCTACTTTCATTATATGCGAAACGAAAACCTTTTTCTCGTTATATGACAAAGTTTTAAATTTTTTTATAGCATATTGTTTCGTTT
Organism: Bacillus sp. CDB3; assembly: GCF_002081505.1. Taxonomy (NCBI): domain Bacteria; kingdom Bacillati; phylum Bacillota; class Bacilli; order Caryophanales; family Bacillaceae; genus Bacillus; species Bacillus sp. CDB3. The sequence goes on from NZ_ALBR01000045.1 coordinate 16,255, forward strand.
TTTGGTAAAGTTAATTTCTACGTGCAATTATTCCATTCATACTATTTTTAATTAAATTGCAGTTATTAAATAATATAAACCCCATTTAAATGAATCGGTATTTCAAATTCAATTAAGCGCCCTTTCCGGACGCATTTTCTTTTGTTTATATATTTCTAGAAGAAAGGATGCTTACAATGAACGTGATTAGCTTAGATGCCGCTAGAAAGCGAAAACAGCATAAAAAATTAATGATTACTATACCGATTATTTCACGTATTTATGAAGAAGACGGGGAAATTAAATTTGAGGTAGCCGGCGAAAAAGATGTACCTCTTGAAATGTTAGAAAAATAAAAAAAAGACGCACTTCTAAAGAAATGCGTCTTTTTTATACTATTACATTTAAGTGCATAAGTTTTTCAGGATTAACTATCATATAAATGTTTGAAATTTTCTCATCCTCAAATGCGAATGAAAGTACATACGTCACTTTATTATTTATTGTAACTATAACGCCTGGTGCACCATTTACTATTTTGAAATCAACACTATACTTTTCTGGCAATCGTTTTGCAATTCCAAAGAACAAACGTATAATTTTATCTGCAGAATAAATTGGATTAATAGCAGTTGTAACTTTACCACCACCATCTGCTTTAAATATCGCATCTGTTTTTAATACTTCTAACATGCCTTGCGCATCCCCACACTGTAATGATGATACAAACTTTTCCACATAGGCAGCTAATTTCTTCGTACTTAATGTTGATTGCTTCGGCTTATCTAAAATACTTTTTCGTGCGCGTTGAAAGATCTTCCGGCAATTCACACTACTCTTATCAACAATTGAAGCGATTTCCTCGTAGTCATAACTGAAAACTTCTCTTAATATGAAAACAACCCTTTCTACCTCAGACAGTTGTTGTAAAAGTAATAAATATGCCGTAGAAATTGATTCTTTCATTACAAATGACTCTGCTGGCTCATCACTCTCTTCCACAAGTGGCTCTGGTAACCACATCCCTACATATAAATTACGTTTATGCGCTGCCGAACGTAATTTATCAATTGAACGATTTGTCGCCATTTTACACAAATATGCTTTCATATTTTCTATAGATTGAACATCCTCTATATTATTTAGCGCGATAAATACGTCATGAACGATATCTTCAGCGTCCATAACACTCCCAAGGATTCTATATGCTAATGAAAATAATAATGGTTGATACGCTTCATATAATTGCTCCGTTTCCATGATGAACTGCCTCGCTTTCTAATTGCTTTAAAATGTGTAACGCTACACGTTTCCCGCTTACTACCGCAGCATCAGCTAATATTTCATCATGCCCAGCCCAATCTCCTGCAACGTAAACACCTGGCATTTCAGGTATATTAGGGCCCGGTTTTTCAACACGGTCAATATGAGGAAAATCATGTACTACCGTTATTTTCGGTAAATATTGCTTTGCAACAACTTCTCTTTTCCAATTAGGATGTAGCAGCTCCATCGTATTTTCTAACTGTTCTTGATCATCATGAAAATGATTTATCTCTAGCATAGGATTATGGTACTTAATTAAACTCACTACGATTGCTCCATCTTCACTTAATTTGGCTGCTCTTGATTGATTCGTGAAAAATATAGGTTGATCTAACCCTAATGCAAATTGATGTGTAGGGTTGGTTAAGCGTCTTAAACCAATATCTAATGCAGCGACGGTAACCGGTACCGATTGTTCGCTCCATCTATACAAACTTGTTCCTTCTGCACCTTTTATTATTTTACAAGCTTCTTTCGGTGGAATCGTCACGACAACTGCATTAACTTTAAATACTTCATCATCCGAACAACGAATTTTTTGTATACCTTCACAATTTTCTATTTCCAATACATGCTTACTAGCCTGAAATTGCACCCCAACATTATTCGCTATATCTCTTAATTTTGTTATTATCGTCTCCCAACCACCATCTACATAAAATACTCCTTCTTTTATTGAAAGCTGTATTTGCTTTAGTACAGATGATGCTAATTGTATTGTAGGAGCAAACGTATATGTTGTTGTTCTACATAACGCATAAAATATATTTCGAACCATTGGATCTTTTATTTCTTTTTCTGCCCATGTAGTTAGACTCATTTTCGGAACTTCCCCTACATCTAAATTCCCTAAATGAATCATAAGACGCGAGAATTGTACTTTGGCAGACCATGAAAGTAGTGGAGTTGATAAAATAGAGCGAAAATCTGTTGGAATAGTAAATACATCCCCTTTCCATATTCCATGCGCTTTTGTAGATGGTATTCCACCTGGAAGATTCAAACCAAGCTCATTAAAGGTTAAAAATGCTGCTCCACCTCTATATAAAGCATGTGCACCAAGATTCAAACAAATGCCATTTTTATTTATAGTCATCCCTCGACCACCGAAGCGACTGGATTTTTCCAATACAATAACTTTCCTTCCAGCTTTCGCTAAATATATAGATGCTGTTAATCCAGCAAGCCCACCACCAATAATTGCTACATCAAATGAATTCATAATAAAATCCCTCCTTAATCGTTCTACATACAAGACGAACGATTAAGGAGGGATGTGACATTCAGTTACATATATTTTATTTCTCCTAACCACTTTATTGCAGTAATAACTGTTAAACAGTGGCTTAAAACTAATTTATATTCCAGAAAGTGTTGGTGAATATTTTCTGGAATAGTAACAATTACAACTTCTACAAACGAACTTATTTACATAATATTATTATTTTCTAATCAATTACATGCTGATGCCAAATTTCTCTTTCTTCTTCACTCATTCCTCCTATTATTTTTGAAAAATCTATTTTTCTATCAAATGAGTCTTTTAACATATAAAATTGTTCAAACGATCCTGTAAATGTTTCTAATGACTTAGAACAACAAATCGTTTCAAGGTTATCAATTGTTGCGCCATTTAATTCTAATTCTTTTAGTCCTTTCATTTTCCCTAATGCCGCTCCATCCTTTACCTTTGTATCTGTCAACTTTATATTTTGAATTGACTCATTGTGTTGAAAACAAGATAAATTAGCAATGATGCTATTTTTGAATTCAATTGTTATTAACTTATTTAAATTTTGCAAAACAAACAAATCCAATTTACTAACATTCTCTAAACCTAAAATATATAAATGCTTTAAAGTATCTACTTTCGATATTGCATAGAGCTCCTCATGATTTGAAATATGTACAGTTAGCGATTCTAACTTTTGAAACTGCGGTAGTAACGAAAAATCTTGTATACTAGTTTGTGAAATGTCTAATTTTTTTACTGATGATATTTCTACAAGTGCCGATAGATTATTTATCTTCGTATTCTTTATATTCATTTCTTGTAAGTGCTGTAAATGTAATACTGGCGTTAAATCTTGAACTGGATTATTAACTAAATATAACTTCTTTAAAGAATGCATTCGTTCTAATCCTGTTAAATCTTTAATTTCATTTCCAGATAAAATTAGTTCTCTCACTTCCGTACACATCTGTAATGGACTAATATCTACTAATCCTTTTCCACCTAAATATAATTTCTTCGCTCTAATAAACCTGTCTGCACGTTCAGATGGACCTACTATATTTCTCCAATTCCCATCTAAACTATTGTACCAATCTTTAACATTATTTTCAGATTGAAATATAAATTGAGGCTGTAAAACAGGTAATTCAATATTAAATAAAGCGTCTAAAAAATGTATATTATCGTTAGTACCATAACTCCAATATAAATGGTCTTCCTCTTGATGAATGGTGAAATTTTTATTTTTTAGCGTTTGTAAAATAAATAGTAACAAATCTGAAATTCTATTTGCAATTACATATTTTACTTCTTCATCTCGGCCAAAATTAATAACTTGTCCCACTTTCCCCTTTTCATCCGGATCAACATCTATTCCTATATTGTTACCGCCATAATCTTTACTAATAGGAATCCAATTGTGATTCACATATCTTTCCTTAATACATTCTGTTGGTATTGAAAATGCATCAAAATTAAAAAACTCATCATTTTCAATTTTTCTCCACATTCTCCATTCATCCAAAACTTCATCTAACGATAGAAATGGCAAACCAAAAAATAGCCCTGGTCCTGATTTATCCTCACCATTATGTGCGAGATAAAGATTACGTAATTCATCTGGAAACGAAACTCCCATTTTACTTTCGGCATATTGAATTTCTTCTATTGTTGCAGGTGCATTCAAAAACGGTTTAAAGTGATTTGTTAATTCAACTTCCAACTCTTTTAAAATAGTATGATTCATTTTCCAAACTCCCTTTGTATTCCATAATAAAAAGCGCTATCACTTACAGTAATTGTAATTAATAGCACCCTTTTTCGCAACGAAACTAATTTTTTACTACTTCCTCTTAATCAAATCCTATTGCATACAAACTAACAATTTCATCTTTTTACAAACCAAAAGCAGCAGCCCTTTCACATTCCTATAACTAGACTCATATCCTAATTTCAGATTACATTAAAATATAAGAAAGGCAGGTAATACAAATGGCTTCTAGTATTGACTACACTTCCCCCTCAACCAATTTCACTCATGACTTAAGTAAAAGTAATTATTTTAAGAAAGATGCCCAAAATTATATAAACGTACTTGGCATAAAACAATTAAATACTTTAGAAAATACTTCTTTACTAGATATTTATTTAAGTACAGGAAATGTTGTAGAACCACATATT
>NZ_ALBR01000046.1:0-1780 GCF_002081505.1 Bacillus sp. CDB3
AACCCTTTTACAAATCAAATATTAAACTTACCGATAAAACCAGGGCAAGTTGCCAACATTCCACAAGCTTGGTGGCATTACGAAATTGCTACAGCAGATAATACTCATTTACTAGCTATTTTCGATGCCCCAACCCCAGAAGTTATTTTTGGATCGGATATTTTAAGATTGACTCCAGCCAATATGATGGCTCATACTTACTGCCTCAATGAACAACAATGGAAACAAGCGGTATCCCCAATTCAATCCACTACAGTAATTGGTCCCCCAGCAAACTGTAATCAAAACCGCGAAATGGTAAATCAGTCAACTCCTCCGCCTACTCAACAACAAAATCTATATTACCAAGATTCTTATTACTTCCCTCTTTACTGGGGGTATTAATTAGTATATAAAAAAGAACCATCATTTATCTCCTCGGAAAATACCAAGGAGATTTTTTATCGTATTTTCTCTTCCTATTATTAATCGTAACAATTAATAGAGTACATACATATAATATTTATATATTTAATTGGAGGTGAAAGTACTATGAGTAATTATAACTATCCTAATAACTACTCTCATAATAAAAATAGTAGCTCGTCAGCATCCTCTCAATCTTCTAATTCTCAATCTTCCGATTCCAAATCGCAAAGAGATTTAGCCGAGCAAGGCTATGTAAAGAAAAAAGGATGCAATTGTAATAAAAATAAATAGTTTGTTACTAATTTGAGCAATAACATTTCACCACTCACGATAATCAATTTACTCCCCTAGTATGTAGTTTATGTAATGGATGAATTCTGTTTTTAATAGAATTCATCTCAGAGTGTTGGGAAACCCTTTAGGATTCCCAACACTCTGGAATCTTTTTGGATTTTAGCGAAAGAAAACAATATAAAATAATAGAATTTAGCAAAACAGCCCTCCACTAACCCTTTTTTGGTTAGGTGGAGGGCTGTTTTTTTCATGTTTTGACAAGCTGCGGTGAGGTATGCCTGCATTTGGACAGACTTCAGCCCCCGAAACCGAGCATATCGATAGCCATGCAGTTCTTTAGCGTCCGCAAAGCTTCGCTCTATAGTTGAACAGCGTACTTTATACAGCTTTTTCCCTGTAGCTGTTAGTTTGTTTTTTCTAGCGATATCTTTATATTTCTCCCATATATGATGAGTGATAACATTTTGTTTTTGTTTCTTTGAAAAGCACACCTCACGTAGCGGACAAACGGCGCATTCTTCTGGATTCGATTTATGCTGACGATATCCTTCACGATCCGTTGTTGCATATTCTAAAATACATCCCATCGGACAAGCAAATGCATTCATTTCTTCTACATATTTAAATTGGCTTTTCGGTACTTCTTTATTTCCCTTTCCAAATCGGCGATACCCCATCACCATAAATATATTTCTTTCTGATAACTTCTTACAGATATAACCTGTAAAGTAGCCCGCATCAAGAGCGACAGCTTCCACTTTGAATCCGAATTTATCAATTTGAGCTTGCAGGCGTGCTAAATACGGCTCTGAATCTGCCATATTTCCAGCCGTTACATAGGTAGCCGTAATAATATTGTACTTCGTATCAGTCGTACGATGATCTAAGAAATGAAAACTGTTCGATTTTCCATCTCTTATTAAAAATCCGCTATCTGGATCCGTTGTACTTATCCGAGTTTTTTTAGATGGGGTATCACTTTCCTTTCTAGGCTTTAATCTTTTTTTCGTGTACCTCACGATCTTCGATTACCGCAGCTTCTAGTTCATCTATTTAAAACTTTTCCTTTTCTCTTTTT
>NZ_ALBR01000047.1:0-2870 GCF_002081505.1 Bacillus sp. CDB3
TTGTATCTGATAGAGAAAACCCTAAAAACCAACGGTAGGCAATATTCATCCTAATCTCCTTTTCCAATTGACGCTCAGAACGAATACCATAAAAATAGCCAATAAACATCATCTTAAATAAAACGATAGGATGGATTGACGGACGTCCATTGTTTCCGCAATAATAAGGGCGTAACTTCTCCTCGATAAAATCAAAACTAATTGTCGCTTCAATCGCATGAAGGAAGTGATTTTGTGGAACCAACTCTTCTACAGAAACAGATACATGCTCATCACGATGATTTTTTAAAGCACCCATCATAAGAGATCTCTCCGTTTCCTCTTTTTTATCAGTGTTGACACATAAAAAGAGGTTCAGACACAAAAATAGGCTGTGGAGAAGACTTTCTCCACAGCCTGAAAGGAATACTTTTTAAAAAGAGTATTCCTTTTTCAGTGCTCAAATTTTAAGCCGTATTGCTTTGAATCAATTACTCGAATGTTATCCCTGCACTGGCGAATCCTGTAATAGCACTAGCTATATCTAAACCACCAATTGGAGTTGATGAAACAACAAGTAATATCATCTCTTGTGGAGCGACCGCAATTGTTTCTGGTTGAATGCCACTCGCAGTAGTACCGATAGAAATAACAGCGCCACTCAATGCTGGTGTTAAATGTAACGGCGTACCTACTGGAGTGAAGGTATTACTTCCTGCTGGTGCTTTGTACACTTGCATTGTAATCTGTATGCTTCCTACTAACACTGAAGCCGCTACTGCTACACTAAAGAATCCTGCTAACGAGGTAATTGTACCTGCGCGAGGAGCTACAAATGCGAAATCAAAAACTGGAGGTACCGATAAAGGGTCTATAATAATTGGTCCACCACTTGCGATTACAGGGAAATATGAACTTCCAAATCCAAGAAGTGCTCCTGTATTTAATGCCTGCCCCAGAACAGTTGTTAATCCTACTGGTATTATACCTGATGCATACGGAATGACCGCTCCTGTCCCTGTTGCTCCTGTTGCTCCTGTTGCTCCTGTTGGGCCTGTTGCTCCCGTTGCTCCCGTTGGACCTGTTGCTCCTGTTGCTCCTGTTGCTCCTGCTCCTGTCGGGCCTGTTGCTCCTGTTACCCCTGTTGCTCCTGTTGCTCCTGTTGCTCCTGCTCCTGTCGGGCCTGTTGCTCCTGTTGCTCCTGTTGCTCCTGTTGGGCCTCCTCCTGGAGTAGCACCGATTAATTGAGTTAATAAATTTAATAGAAGTTGTAAACTTGCAGGATCAATAATTAAAGAGAAGAAGAATGATGCAAGAGCACTATAGAATTGTTCCAATAAGGAAAGTAATTTGCTTAAATCTGGATTAGGAGATTGTAATACATTGATAATACTTTGAATTAATTGTTTTAAGAAATTTCCTTCTGGAGAAGGTGCTAACTCATTTAGCAAATTCAATAGTTGAGTAAACAAATTGAGTAAAGCTAATCTGTTTGCGTCACTTGGATTTGCAAAAAATGCTGCAATAGCCGAAACTAAAGAATTTAGTATAGTGATTAATCGTCCTAATTGATCGGTAGTAATTGGAACAGTTTGTGGATTATTGCAACATTCTGGAGTGAAAACTATCGGATTGCAGTTATTATGACCAAAACAATTGTTATTTGACATTTATTTCCTCCTTACTTGTCTTATAGTTGAGTGTTTTCCTATTATAAGAACCATAAAAGTGTACAAAGAGTTATGTTATATATTCACTTAAAATAGGAAACATGAATTATAATTAAACTTTAAAACGACATTTAATTATGTTCATGACTCACATATTAATTATATGTTTTTAATAATTGACTGCTTAGATTAAACACCTAAACTTAAGAGTTTATTTTATTTTTCCACGTTTATCTATTAGGTCCAAAAGCACATTTTCATTTAAAAATTAAAACATAAATAAATCATTAGCATATATTCCACAAGTAACAACATCATTCTTTCAAATAATTAACAATGATACCTTTACTAATATTGTTTTCCTTCTATAATCATGAAGCCGTTTCTATTATAAAAAACTTTCATACAATATAGTGGACAAGTTATTCTATACTTCGTTCAAAAAAGATAATTAAAGGTGTGAAATTTAATTGCCAATCATTCAACCATTTATGGCTTCTAGGAGCTGGAACAGGAACAGGTGCAGCTTTTGCGATTGCTGCAACAGCTTGCTTAAACGATGCCGGTACTACTGCAACTGCCTTTCCGACTTTTACATATTACAACAACCTCTATGTAAACGGCATAATTCAACCTAGCGTGAACTCCAGTGTCACCACAGGTCCTACTGGCGCTATTACAATTCCTGGCGGAGATGCATTAGACGGAGGGATCCCAATAACAATTGAATTTATCGTCACTTAATTTTAACTAATATAATTTAGAACAAAAAAGACAGATTCCTTTTTCCATTAAGAATCTGTCTTTTTTAATTAATAATAATAAATTGTAATATAATTGATGACCCTTGCGAAGGTGGTTGATTATCCAATAAAGTTAGTTTACCAGTACTAACTTCATAAAATGGTTGTGGTTGCATAATTCCATTAATAAACAAATTTATATATGAAACCTCACTAGGTGATAATATATTCGTTGTCCCATATTGAGCTATCCCATCTGTATCTGTAAATATAAGTTTCTCTCCATCTGCAAAAGTATAATATAATAAAGTGAAACTTTTAATCAGTGGGGGGTTTTGTTCATCCTCCACTGATTATTAGTTGAACCAATCGGGCTTTTACGGGCAGTTGATCCCCCACCTAACTTCTTTACTTTCGCTGAATTTTGAGGTGGGGGGTCTTACTGCCCGTTAATGCGGGATAAATTGGTTGTTGTTAT
>NZ_ALBR01000048.1:0-10797 GCF_002081505.1 Bacillus sp. CDB3
TTGATAATTTATCATCTCGCCTTCAATTTAATACCTCATTCCACATTTTGTGTACTAATTTATATAATAATAACTCTATCATTTTAATAGAATTCCATAATTAATCTTTTTTCATTCTCAAATGATTTTTACATATATTAAACTTTTACCTTTGCTATAACTACTACTAAACTCTTCCACTACACTTCCCGGATCTATTTTTACTCTCGCAATATCAACTTCAAATTATAATAATAATTTAATTACCAATTTATTTGCTGGTAATACAATTTCGCTTCAATTATTCGGCATATTATCATCCATCGTTAATTTAGTTGAAGGTGGTTCAACAGGTGCCTCTCTAACAATTATACGAATCGATTAAAAAATGATTCATTCTTTTTATAATAAACATTTTTAGATACTAAACTAGTAACTATCACGAAAGTGATTAAGCAACCAAAACATATTGCACTATATTCATAGTAGTAACTATCTTTACTAAATTTTCCGTATATATATTATCAATTTACACTGCGTCCATGCCGATGTTACATTAAATAAGAAGGCTGTTTCTCCTTTACGAACCATCTCAATACGTATTTGAGAAATATTCTCCAATCCTATACGCGAGAGTAATACTATTTTGACACTCCAACGAGTGTCTTTTTTTGTAAATTGTAATAAATAAAACCATCTCTTATAGATGGTTTTATCAAAACGTATCTCTATATATTCTAAATAAAATAGTACGTTTATGAAGCTGGATAATAAATGGTCATACTTAACCGAGTTACTATTCTTCCTGAATTTTTATAAGTGTGAGGTCTATCCGCCTTAAAGCGAATTGAATCTCCGCTATTTAATTTGTATTGACAATCATTTATTTCAATTGTCAATTCCCCTTCAAACACCGTTATAAATTCTTCCGCTCCTTCTTTATGCGCTTCCGAACTTAATTTTCCTTCTGCTTCAATTTCTACCGTATAGATTTCAAAGTTCCTTTCATCTTGAAAAGGAAAAGAAGGATACACTTTATATCTCCCATTGTCTTCAGACAATACTTGCACATCATTTCGTAAAACTACTTTCGTATCAGCCTGTGGATTATTGATTAAAGAGGTAAAAGACACTTTTAAACCATTCGCAATCTTCCATATTGTTGTTAGTGTCGGGCTTGAATCTCCTCTTTCGATTTGTCCAATCATCGTTTTACTCACACCTGTTAATTGGGAAACCTTTTCTAAACTTAATTTTTCTTTCTCACGTATTGCTTTTATATTTTTCGCCAAAATAAGTTGAATTTCTTCCATAAAAAAACACCCCTATGCTATATACAATATAACGACCATTATGTATAATAAAAAGCACACGTTATATTGTTCTTTTCGGTCATTATAACACACGGAAAATACTTAGGAGGTTTTGAAATGCCTTTATTTTCTTTTTTATTATTTGTTTTTATAAGTAGCTTCACACCCGGTCCTAACAATTTTTTAGCTATGACATACGCAAATCAACTTGGTTTGAAAAGGAGCATGCAATTTTGCTTTGGAGTAGCTTTCGGTTTTTTCCTCCTCACTTCTTTATGTAGTTTCTTTAATATCGTACTAATTAATACTTTACCCAAAATCGAATTACCTTTAAAAATTTCAGGAGTAGCATACATGCTATATTTAGCTTTTAAAATACTCACTAGTAAAGGCAATACAGATCCCGATGAAAAAGATAATAAAAACTTATTTACAGTGGGCATTTTTCTTCAGTTTGTTAACCCTAAAGGGATATTATTCGGACTGACTGTAGTTTCTACTTTTATTCTCCCTTACTACAATTCATATTCCAGTTTTCTACTTTTTTCATTATTTCTAGGTATAGTCGGTTTAATGAGTACATTTAGTTGGAGCCTGTTTGGTTCAATGTTCCAAAAACTATTATTAAAACATACTCAATTATTTAACATCATTATGGCTGTTTTATTGGTTTTCAGTGCTATATCAATCGTTATAAACTAGCTCTATACTCATTCTGGTTACTTATAAACTATCTTTCTATATATTTTTAAAGCTTAGATTGTTTTTAATAGTAATCTATTTCATAGTTCTAATTCATTCATGGGTTGGGGTGATACTCTATATACCATTTGTGACATATCGAAACGAACTAATTCCGATATGTCACAAATGCGTAAAGTTTTTACCTAGTCAGCTCAAATCTCCCACCTATTTATTGGACTCTGTTCTATTCACTCCTTAAGGCGGGAGTTTTCTATAAAAAAATAATAACGTATAGCTTTAATCGGATCGGATTTTTGTTCATTTCCCACTAAATATAAGCTGAAACCAAACTAACTTGCCCCCCAAAATAACAAAGCAACAAACACCGAATCAACCTTACTTTAAATTTACTCAACTTCATACCACCAGCCTTTATGATCAAGCCAACCTCTTTTCACCTAGTCTACAAAAGGACGCTGTTAAAACATTCAGTGAGAGACTTTTCGGATGGTAATGTTTGCAAATATAAAAAATGAGGTTTCTCTTTTCTAGAGAAACCTCACCCCATCAATGTTTTTGTTAAATTTTAAACTGACTCGTATACAAATCAAAGTAAAACCCTCCATCTTCCATGAGAGTTTCATGATTTCCTCTCTCTAAAATACTTCCATCTTTTATTACAAGTATTTGATCTGCTTTTTCAATCGTTTTCAGTCGATGGGCAATTACAAAGCTCGTTCGCCCTCTCATTAAATTATTTAATCCTGCTTGAATTTGTAGTTCTGTTCTCGTATCAATATTAGATGTCGCTTCATCGAGAATTAATATATCTGCATCTGCTAAAATTGCTCGTGCGATCGCAAGAAGTTGTTTTTGTCCTTGACTTAAATTTGAACCTTCTGAAGCAATTTCTGTTTCATATTGATCCGGTAAATGTTTAATAAAAGAATGCGCCGATGCTGCCTTAGCTGCATTAATTACTTCTTCATCACTTGCATCTAATCGTCCATAACGGATATTATCCATAACCGTACCAGCAAATAAATACGTATCCTGTAAAACAACCCCTATTTTACTCCGTAAAGAATTAATATCATAATCCTTTATATCTTTTTCATCAATACTAATTTGTCCTTTTGGAATGTCATAAAAGCGCGTTAGCAAATTTATAATTGTTGTTTTTCCTGATCCAGTTGGACCGACTAAAGCGATTGTCTCCCCCGGATTCGCCTCAAGACTCACATCTTTTAAAATCATCTTGTCCTGTTCGTATCCAAATGAAACTTTCTCAAGCGTAACGCGCCCTTGTAAATTTTGTACAAGTACTGCATCTTTTTTATTTTGAATTTCTGGTACTTCATCCATAATTTCGAAGACACGTTCTCCGCCAGCAACTGCGGCTTGAATCGTATTCATTAACGTTGCAAATTGACTAAGCGGTCTTGCGAATTGACGAGAATAGTTAATAAAAGCAGCAATGACACCTACTGTTGTCATTCCGTTTAATACCATAACTGATCCAGCTCCAATTACAAGCCCCATTCCTAAGTTATTAATAAAGTTCATACTCGGAAAAATAAATGCTGAAAATGTTTCAGCCTTCGTTGCTGAAATTCTTAGCTGTTCGTTAATTTCATTGAAGTTATGTACGGTTTCTTTTTCTTTTCCATATAACGTAGTTACGTCTGCACCTGTAATAGCTTCCTCAATAAATCCATTTAATTCTCCTAAATCCTTTTGACGCTTCGCAAAGTTTTTCCCACTATAAGCAACTAGTTTTTTTGTAACGAAAAACATAATAGGTACCGTAATTAAAGTGACAATTGCTAAAATCCAATCTAATGAAAACATCGCAATTGTTACACCTATAAACGTTAACGCTGATGAAATGATTTGCACAACACTTTGTGTCAAAGCTTGATTTAAGTTATCAATATCATTTGTCACGCGGCTCATTAAATCACCTTGAGAACGTACATCAAAGAATCGTAGAGAAAGTGTTTGGATTTTCTCAAAAATATCTTGTCGTATTTTTTGTATTGTTTTTAATGCAACATTAATCATGACAAATGTTTGTAACCATGTTAACAATACGGTTATCCCATATATTGCAATGAGCAGCATGCACATTCTCGCTGTCCCGCTTAAATCCTTCGGTACAATATATTCATCAATGATGACCCCCATATAATATGGCCCAAGTAAACCGAGTAATGTCGTGATAAATACAAGAATAATAACGAATATAAGAGATGCTTTTTGATACCCCATGTAGTTCCATACTCGCATTATAGTTCCTTTAGTATTCTTTGCTTTTCCCTTTTTCGGATTATTACGTCCACCTTTATTTCCAAATTGTCCTTGAAAATTACGCACGCTCTTCCCCTCCTTCTTGCTGCAGGTTACCACCTTGGGAAAGATAAATTTCCTGATACACTTCACAAGTTGCCAATAAAGCCTCATGCGTACCACTTCCAACTAATTCACCGTTATCCAGAACGAGAATTTTATCAGCATCTATAATAGAGGATATTTTTGATGCGATTAAAAATGTCGTTGTGCCACTATATCTCGACCTTAATGCTTCTTGTATTACAGATTCTGACTTCGCATCAACTGCCGATGTAGAATCGTCTAATACAAGAATAGATGGTTTTCTCACTAAGGCTCTTGCAATAGATATACGTTGTTTTTGACCGCCAGATAGATTTGTTGCACCTTGTGTTAAGTTATATTGATAAGAGTCTTCCAGCTTATTGATAAACTCAGTCGCACAAGCAGATGAAGATGCTAATTCCAATTCATCATAAGTGGCATCTTCTTTGCCATAACGTAAATTCTCTTCTATACTGCCTGAAAAGAGAAGTGCCTTTTGTGGAACGAAGCCAATTGAAGCACGAAGTTTCTGCAAATCGTACGCTTTCACATTGACATCGTCTATACATATTTCACCTTGATCAACATCGTAAAGTCGTGGCAATAGTTTTGCCAATGTAGATTTACCACTCCCAGTAGATCCAATAATCCCTATCTTTTCACCTTTATGTACAGTAAATGAAATATCTTTCAAAACATATTCATTATTTTTCGTATAACTGTAGCTAACATTTTTAAACTCTACATTACCATCCACTTGCTTTGGTTCATATACGTCGCCTTCAGTTTTAATGTCAACTTCAGTATGTAAGACTTGTTGTACACGATCAGCTGATGGAAAAGCACGGGCAATTTGAATAAATACCATACTAATAGACATAAGTGACATTAAAATGATATTTAAATAATTAATGAAAGCTAAAATGGCCCCTACTTGGAGTGTACCGTTAAAAACTTTCTCGCCACCAATCCATAAAGTTGCTACAATCCCGCCATTTACAACTAGCATAATAATTGGCATCATCAATGAAATAATTTGTATAGCACGAATATTTATTCCAGTTAAATTTTTATTTACTTTCTCAAACTGTGAGATTTCATATTTTTGTCTTACATATGCTTTTATAACACGTACACCAGATAAATTTTCTTGTAGCTTTGTGTTTACTTTGTCTAATGCTTCTTGTACTCGTCTAAATGAACCGCTCGCTTGACTTGCAATCAATACAATTGCAACTAATAAAACGGGTACGACAACAAGTAAAATAGGAAATAGGTCTCTCGCTGTTACAAAGACTATAATGATACTTCCAATAAATAATAACGGTCCACGGACAAGTACACGTAACGTCATCGTCATCGCCGATTGAATGGATGTAATATCATTTGTAACAATCGTTAATAATTTTCCTGTTCCAAATGAATCACGACTTTTGCTAGAAAATGTTTCTATTTTCGCAAACACATCTTTTCGTATGTCTGTAGCGAAATTAACAGCAGCTTTTGTAGAATACATCATACAACCAAGCCCTCCAACTAAACCGATCGCTGCTGCCCCTATCATTAGAAGCCCCATTTTTATTACATAATTCAAATCCCGATTTGCAATTCCAACATCAATAATATGTTGCATAATTGTCGGTTGAATTAAGTCCATCGCAACCTCAAGTACCATAAATAGCGGTCCAATAATAGCGAAGAACATGTATGGTTTTAAATACTGTAGCAACTTGCGAAATGATTTCATACATAATCTCCTTTTTTCATGAAATTACCATTGAATAATTCATATTCCTCCTTATCTAAACGATATAGTCTAGAATTTTTTCATTACTTCTAATATATTATACAAATTAATATTTAACATTATTAAATGATAAGCATTAATGACTTTCCGGTCAATAAATGTGCTTTATCTTACGTAAATACAAAAACCGCATTCTAAAGAAAAAGAATGCGGTTCTTTATTTATATTTGTTTAATTGTAAAATCCAATCTTAAACCCATTATTTTCAGATGGATTCCACATGTAAAATCTTATATTAATACGATTATTACCTTTATTCTTCATCAAAAGCATCTAAATGAACATTTAAAAATCCGTTAAAACTGGGAATCTATACCCTTTTAAATCTAATTCTTTATTACTCCGAACCATTAAATACTTACTAGACTGTAATTCTGTATATTGTATCTCATCAATCCCTAATTGATCTGGGCAAAAGTAAAATTCAACCTCTGTAAATGATTCAGAGATTTCCTCACATAATTCATCTAAAATCGGAAGTACTGGAGCAAATACTCCATATAACTTTAGCTTTTCATTTTCTACTTCATAAACGATCATCGCATCTAGTTTCTTAGAATAATACAGTCTCTCATTCCACTTTAAGTCATACATTTTCAAATAAAACGAAGATCGATAATTTATTGTCGAAAACATATTAGAAAGCCTTTGACCATTTTCAATTATTTCATTTATTAAATTTCTATCCTCTTCATTATAAAAATCTAACTTTCTAAGTATCGAATCTTTATTATTCTTTTTATCATACGGTATAGTCATCAGATATTCCTGCACAATTTGAAATCCATATGATTTATATAGTTCAGGGGTTTCAGTAAACAAGAAAGCATATTCACATTGCTTATCAATTTTTTCTATCATCTTATTAAGCAATTGTGTCATTAGTCCTTGTCTACGAAAATCCGGATGTGTCATTACTGATTGAATGCCCGCTGCATTTATTTTTTCTCCATTAATTAGTAACGGAAGTGAAAACGCGGCAACATTTGCAATCACTTTATCATCTTGTATAAATGATAAAGCTTTATATGTATAATCCCAATATCCTTTCTCTGAAAAATCATGTAATGTTTGACTTGTAATCCCAAACACTTCTTCAAATAAAGGAAATAACTGCTCTCTTTTCGGTTCTTCCAAAATAAGATTTGCAATTTTTTCAATATTCCCCATGTTGTACCTCCATACGTCGATTCCATTAAATTAGATAAACTAATAAGATCTACCCATAAAATAATAGGTCTTACAAATCAATATAGTATCATAAAACATAAAAAAAGAATCTAATTAATTTTATGTTTTGACTCTTTAAAAGCAAGTCGAATAAACAAATATTAAGATTTTTGAATATTAATAATTTTATTATATAAAAATGGCGCTTTCTAATGAGTTTTTACTAATAGAAATGCACCATTTATAAAAAATATTTATTTAATCTTTTGTTCCTTCAATCCTCTCCTTCGTATTAATTTCTTCTCCCCTCATTCGTTTTTCAAATGTCTTTCTCCAACTAGCAGAAAGCGCATGTACTTCTAAAATTCTTTTTAGTCCTTCCATATTTTGTTTTTCTTTATGCATGATACAATTAGCAAACGCTACTGTAATGCCTTTCGAATCAGACTGCAGCAATTTTAACGTATCGACTGGTGATACCCATCCTTCTTTTAATACGCGAAAATAAAACCCTGTATATCCTGTTTCTTGAAAATACAATGGTAACCTTGGAACATTGTATTTCTTAGCTAGTTTAAAACAAGGCTGTCTTGGCTGCGTCACTTGTACTATCGCTTCTCCAAGTTGAAACGTATCACCAATACAAACATCCTCTTCGCGCATACCGCTAACTGTTATATTTTCTCCGAAGGCTCCATATACAAGGTCTTGACTCAATTCTTTCTCCCAATATCCATAATGTTCTCCCGAATACACACAAACCGCTTTATCCACTCCACCATGATGAACTAAATCCGCTTGGCCATCACCTTTAAATTTTACAAACGATAAATATATAAGCTCCTTTGTTTCAACTTTATTTATGCCTGTTTGAATTAACTTTCCTCCATATATAACCTCTTTTGGCAATCCTATGTTTAGAGATAGTATCTCATATTCTTTATTCATCCTTATCGCTCCTCTTGCTTATTTTACATATAAAGGCGTTAAACAATATATTCCTGTCGGTAAACCACCTCATACCTTTTTTGAAATACTTGTGAATAATTTCCTGTTAATACGTTCGATTTCAACAATTCTGCTTCACCTCATCTAATTTTTATAATCAATCCATTTCTAATAAAGTAATTATAAATCTCATAAAACCATTGTTCAATTCAATTATTTATATAATAATGATAGGTATATCCTATGATTAAATTTGAGGTGATTCCAATCGAATTACGACAACTAGAATACTTTTTAGCTGTTTCGAAAGAATTACATTTTACTAAAGCAGCTGAGAAATTAAACATTTCACAACCTTCACTAAGTCAACAAATACGTGCATTAGAACATGAAGTGGGAATGCCGCTTTTCGATCGAATTGGTAAAAAAATATCTTTAACTAAAGCAGGAAGAATTTTATTATCACACGGTAAAACAATTTTTCATGAAGTCGAACAAGCTCGTTTTGCCATTCAAGATTTAAATGGATTACAGCACGGCTCCTTAACAATAGGATCTTTGTTAACCGTAATAAATTATTTACTACCACCAGCTATATTAGATTTCAATAAACAATATCCAAATATCGAACTTTCTGTGTTGGGACTTCGTACAGGAGAGATTCGTGAAAAATTATTACAAAACGAACTAGATATTGGCATTACATTTCTCCCGGTGCAAGATAAAGAGATTATTTCTACCCCTCTATACAAAAGTGAACTTACATTAGTCGTGCCAACCGGTCATCGATTAACTGAACGTGATCATGTATCTATTGCTGAATTACAGAACTATCCTTTAATTCTTTTACCTAAAAATTTCTTTTTAACCGAACTAATTACATCTCATTGTCAAAAATTCAACTTTACACCAAAACCAATTTTAGAAATTAGTACGATGGAATCTTTAATTCAAATGGTCTCAAAAGACATGGGAATTACAGTATTACCAAAACCTTATATAGATTTTTTGCAAAGCGAACACATTCAATCTATTAAAATTGAAAACCCCACTCCAACAATAGATATAGGACTTATTTATAGAAAAGATAAATACATGTGCGCTGCTACCCGAGAATTTATTGAACAACTGAAGTTAACAGTACATTCTCTACAAAATTAAACATAAAAAAGGATTATCCTATGCAGTCGTTACACAACGACCTATTAGAATAATCTCTTTTTATAATGATATAAAACATTACATTTTGTGGTTTCTTTTCTAATAACCTATTATTCATTATAAGTGCTTAATTATTATCGTTTTATTAAGCTACACATCAGCGATATTTTATGTCTATTTCGTATAGGTATTAGCAAGTCCGTTTGCAAACTTGTTTGCACATTTTTATAAAAATTTTATAATGCTTCACAAAGTAGGAATCCGTTTCGATCAATCTTTTTTCAAAATGGATTCCTTTTTGTCTCTTATCAAGATTCAAATGTTACAGTAGTACCATTAAAACCATCAAAACAATTAGAGCAACCACCACAACCAAAACAACTAAAGCAACCGAAGCAACCAAAACAACGGAATCCACCACAACGACCACCGCCACAACCGCCACAACGACCACCACAACCGCCACAACGACCACAACCGCCACAGCGACGAGCATCATCTGTAATATAGTAATATGGATATTGGTTTTGCTGGTCCCAATACACAATATTTCCAGACTGATAATCATTAAGGCTTAACGCTTGTAGTTCTTGTTGAAACTTATTCATTTTCATGACCTCCGTTTATAAACTACAACCCCATCGATGCTTTCCTATATTTCTGTTCGTTAAATCTAAGTAGAAATAGCGCTATAAAGTGAAATTTTAATCAGTGGGGAGTGTTCATCCTCCACTGATTATTAGCCCGCACCAATCGGGCGTTTACGGGCAGCACGACTCCCACCTAACTTCTTTGCTCCAGTCGAATTTTGAGGCGGGAGTTTTACTGCCCACAAATAGCGGGATAAACTAACTTTAATACGTACACCCACAAAATATGACCTATCACTAGATGATGTACCTTGTTCATATGCCTATTTTTAGGTTGTTTTTACTATGGGCTCATTATTTTCTAGTTCGATAGTCGTATATTCCATAATTTTGTTTGGGCATCTTCGTATTTCCAATATGCACTCCCATCTTTATTTTTCTTCGCTTCAATAACTGCTATATCAGAGCTAATTTTACAAGTATTTATAATTAGTGATTTCTGCTAAGAAAAGTCTATTTTTATGAATGGCATATCAGCGATGTTTTATGTCTATTCCGCATGCGTGTTAGCACTTTTTTATATTTCTTCTATTGCATACACCTTCATAATTTCAATATATTTCCCCCTAACCACATGGACATGGTTGCTCTCTTCTATATGATTCTTATCGTCACTTTCATTTTTGGAAAAGAAACGCTGCCCCCGCTTTGACGTCCTGTTTCTTCTTTTGATTTTTTCATTCCGAACGTCACTAATGCTTTTTGTGTT
>NZ_ALBR01000049.1:0-1170 GCF_002081505.1 Bacillus sp. CDB3
GGTTCCCCCTCCGTTCGATCTACTTACTTATAAAAGGATTATTTTATTAAGTTTTATTTCCACTAAACAATCCAGTCTCTTAAATGTATTAAGAGGCTGGAAAAATTCAAATCAGATGCCCGTTAAATGGAATGCGAGTCATATTAATAAAATCATATGTCATAATATCTTCTATTCCTAGGATTACAACATCCTATTAGTAACTAAGTATTGATTATATGTGCTATAAAAATATCTTCATTTTATTTACATATATGATTACGTGTAAAATAAGATCATCTTCACTTTAATGACATATACTTTGAAAGAAGAAATATTTCTGAACATTTCATATTAAACATATACCCATAAATACTTTAAACTCAGTTGCTAATATAGATTATCAAGACATATCTAACATTTAAAATTTTTTAGAGGAGTTATTTATGAGATATAATAATAAGTCAAACTCACCAAATTCGTGTGATAAGTTTCAGCCCCCCTGCTTTATTTCTGTATCCCCTTGTAATCAAAGTAATTGTTGTACACCTGTTTTTTTCTCAAATTCTCAACAACAAGAATTATTGCAAATAATAAACCAATTAAACCAAGCTATTCTTTCTTTCTTCACAACACCAAATCCTATAACTAGACATATACTCCAAACAGCATTACAGACATTAAATGATTTATTAATAGCAGTACAACCCAATACACCAAATAGAAATTTAGTTTTACGAACTATAAACCAATTAATCAATTCCTTACCTACTGCATCTCTCACTCAAATCTCAGCATTATTCCAATTTCTATTCCAAAACTTATCTTCGCTTATTAGTTGTTCAAATATATCGGACCCCTTGTTACAGCAGACATTTAGCTTAATTTTACAAGGAGTCTTGAATAGTTCACTATTAAACATTACTGGAACGACGGGGCCTACTGGACCTGAAGGGCCTGAAGGGCCTACTGGATCTCAAGGCGTGCAAGGCATTCAAGGAACTGAAGGGCCTGAAGGACCTACTGGACCTCAAGGCGTGCAAGGCATTCAAGGGCCTGAAGGGCCTGAAGGACCTACTGGACCGTCAAGGTGTGCAAGGTACTTCGAAGGCAGTTCAAGGACCGACCAGGGCCGACTGGTTCAGGGACCTGGAACAGGAGTTCCCGGCGTACCAGGCTACTGGGACCTCG
>NZ_ALBR01000050.1:0-32463 GCF_002081505.1 Bacillus sp. CDB3
ACCAGGACCTACAGGACCTCAAGGCGTAGCAACGGGCATTCAAGGAACTGAAGGGCCTGAAGGACCTACTGGACCTCAAGGCGTGCAGGGCATTCAAGGAATTGAAGGGCCTGAAGGACCTACTGGACCTCAAGGCGTGCAAGGTATTCAAGGGCCTGAAGGACCACCGGGACCTACTGGGCCATCGGGAGATTGTGATTGCCCACCGGGGCCAACTGGACCGACGGGACCTACTGGGCCTACTGGGCCGACGGGACCTGGATGTAATTTCCTTGTTTATGCTACAAACGCAGGAGCCATTGATGACCCTTCAGATGATACAGTATCTGTAATTAACACCGGAACAAATACAGTTGTCGCTACAATTACTGTAGATAATGCACCTCTTGAAGTAACAGTTTCACCAAATGGGACTCGTGCTTATGTTACTAATATTTTCTCTAATACCGTTTCCGTTATTGATACTGCTACCAATACAGTCATCGCTACCATTCCTGTTGGAAGTAATCCAATCGGTGTAGCTGTTTCTCCAAATAACACAACTGTTTATGTTGGAAATCATGGTAATAATACTGTTTCTGTTATTAATGCTGCTACCAATACAGTTGTTGATACTATTTCTGTCGGTAACGCTCCACAAGGGATCACTGTTTCTCCGAATGGGGCCTTTGCATATGTTGCAAATGAATTAAGTAACACAATTTCTGTTATTAATACTGCTCTCAATACAGTTAGTGCTACCATTCCTGTCGGCATTCGTCCAAGGATAATCGTCTTCACACTAGACGGGACTCGTGCTTATGTCACAAATCAAAACAGTAATACTGTTTCTGTTATTAACACCGCTACCAATTCCGTTATTGATACTATTAGTGTAGGTACCGAACCTGTTGGTATAGCTATTACACCGGATGGAGCTCGTATTTACGTTGTAAATAAAGTAAGTAATAATGTATCTGTAATAAGTACGTTGACAAACACCGTCATCGATACCATTCCAGTTGCACTATCACCAGACCAAGTGACTATCATACCAGATGGCACTCGCGCCTATGTTACAAACCAAGCTAGTAATACTGTTTCTGTCATCAATACTGCTACAAATACGGTTATTGATACGGTCCCAGTAGGTGTTGCTCCAACTGGTATAGCAACCGGATTTATTTGCGAATAATATAAAGAACAGAGAGACACTAATCATATTTCTCTGTTCTTCCATTAATTCCAATCATATCCGAGCAGTTAGCTTTTGCTAGCTGCTTTTTTTACAAATAATAATTAATTTATCCAAGAGCATTTCAAAATATTTTCATATGATATGGTGTATTCCTTTCTTTTGAGTGAATGATCTCGTCATTAGAGCACTTTATTAAGTGCTCTTTTCGTGTTTCAAATACATACAAAATAAAATTTTTATATTAATCTTAATTACACATTTAATTGAATATTAATTCATCAGATATGAATCATTTCTTATAAGGGCGCTCTGTACTTGCGCCCTTATATAAATACTCAAATTTATTCCCCTCGCATATTTTTATAAATTGTATACAGTTCCATATGGAATTGTTGAAACAGAAATTCCGTATGGTGTAATATGATGCATTGGATAATAATACTCCATAGATGAATAGTACGGTTGTATGCCTTGCTGTATTTGTTGCATTTGCTGCTGTGCTTGTAACGCTTGTTGAACAGCTTGAATTGTACTTTGTGCTCCGCTATACGTAATACCCGCCGTACCATACGGACGCATTCTATCTCGGGTATCAAAATATGAATAAAACATTAGTATTCAACTCACTTCCATATAAGTTATTACAAAGTATATTATGAGTATTAATTTCAGTGAGTGTTAAAAACTAGTCCACTAGCTTTTATTCAAATAGCATTTTTGTTCAACTGCCTTCTTTTAATCCCCACGCCTTATCAAAATATACTCTTATATATCTTTCAACTTATTATGATGCAAGTGTCTACACTAAATTGTTAGACAAGCATAAAATAAATTGAGTCTAATAATAAAGGAAAAATAAATATGCAAAACCGTTACATGCTTACAGTCAAACTCACCTCATTTAACGGGACAACGCTGACTGGCATTACTATAGAAGGTTTCACGCTGACAGCGAACGTCACGTTAAGAACAACCTATCATCAAGCAATTCTCAATCGCTTTCCCCATCAGGACCAAGTTCGCCCCCTAGTCGTGAACTATAACGTAGCCGCCAAATCTTGCAGAAGATCTGCTATCTTGAATGCCGTGACGCAACTCACAAATGCTGGGGCAAGCGCGCAGGTCCGTCTGGATTCCTGCAACAATACCGTGGCATCCTTCCGTCCCGTTCTCTCAATAATATAAGTCAGATACCCGTCACAATAGGATACCGACTGTGATGGGTACGTAGCTGTTCGAGTGAATAGCCCTCAAATTTGTCCCCATCCCATTTCCCTTCACTCCTTGAATATTTTTTCAAAACCAATACATACTATTCTCAAGCCGCCGTATCCACGGCTAATACTTCTTTCTTTTGTTACAGCAGAAGCAGGTAGATACGTCACTTATCTGCTTTCTCTGTATATTTTTTAAAATATCGAAAAGACTACCTACAAGCTGTTTGAACTAGCAGCTTCACTCTTCTTGTAATGGGAAAGCAATTTATCCCAATTAGCTAACTCATTCGACTCACTGGCAGACAACCAAAATTGTTGTATCTTTTTGTATGGAATTTTTCATTTTGCATATACTACTTTTGAGCCTGTTTACCAATGCAAGCCATTTTGGTGTTTTGAATTCCGACTAAGCTTTTTTTGTTGCATAGATTATTACATCTTTGACAACACTGGTTAAAAGCGCGTTTTCTGGTTATTCGTAGTTCTAGTCCAGAATAATTTTCCTCCTAAAAAGGACAGTAGGTACGACTGCTCGTCCTTTTTACTTATATCGCATACTCTCCCTTTTGACAGCTATGAACCACATTGGCCTCTTCATCGAAGTAAGCAATTTCCCAATAAGGGTGGCAGTTGTACGCTTCTATTTTCCCATCAAACAAAACGAACAAAACGAACAAATTAGTTTTCCATTTTCCAACAATCGTACCCCACTTGCCAGCTACATTTACTCGCATACCCA
Organism: Bacillus sp. CDB3; assembly: GCF_002081505.1. NCBI lineage: Bacteria > Bacillati > Bacillota > Bacilli > Caryophanales > Bacillaceae > Bacillus > Bacillus sp. CDB3. The sequence goes on from NZ_ALBR01000050.1 coordinate 3,134, forward strand.
TGTAAGCAAAATGTAGATTTCGGTGGTTCTGCATTTTCTTGAAAGCTTTTTCCGCGCTATACATCTGCTTGACGTCAAAAACACCTTCGTTCTCGCACTTTACAAACTTCATGAATTCTGTCATTGGTATTTGATATCTCTTTAACTTTAAGGGTATATTCTCATATCTTACCCAATATGCAAGAAGATGCAGCGAAAACATTCGCGAAGAGTATATTTTGATATGTGTTTACAAAATGTTTGCAAACACATATCAAAATGCTCAAAAGTATTGATTTAAAGGCATCTATAGCACATTGAAATAAAACATTACATATAAACTCATATAATTTTAGTGCACCTTTTTTGAGATTGGAATATATTTTGTAAAATACGCCCCCACTAGCAACAATACTATTGAGACTAGCCAAGTAAAAATACCGCCAAAATGAAGCCAATATGCAAACAAATTTAAGATTGCAATTAAAAAGCAACAAATAGAAGTTAATGAACTTTTTAATCCTTTTATCCCTGCTTTTTTTCTTTTTTGATAAGTTATATACATCGAAACGACTAGAAAAAAGATAAAAACAATTAGTAACATAACTTGTAGCAAAGTCAATCCCCCCATCTATTTCCATTCCCTTAATTTTACCATCTTATTCCTTACGAATTCTCCTTGTTGCTTACCAATTTCATAATAATTTCCTTTTAATGACGAAAAATACCCCTTTATTTGATACACCTTAAATTCCCCCTCACATTGAATATATCCATATCATACCGAAATCCTTTTGTTCATTCTTGATGTTTTCCGCTCTTTTCCACTTACATTAACAATCCTTTTTTCTTTTCAATCAGGTCAGTTAATAACTATTTGATACCTACTCAAAACATTGTTAAAATCACCATAAGAACAAACGTTCGTAAGGTTATTAAGATGAGTACAGTATTTCGAAACTAGTTAAAATAATATCAAATGGAATAAACTCTACATTGAACATGTTTATTGGCATTCAACTGATTATGAAAATGCGAAAACTTGTATTTCATATGGATGCAAATGGCCATATTGTTCAGTTAAAGAAAGAATATTTTTTAGTCATCCATTTATTATGATAAAGGGAGTAATTGTATATGAGTAAAAGCAAACCAGTTGATGAATTGACTATTGAAGACTTGAAACAAAGCCCGATATGGGAATGGGCAATAGATGAAGAGGAAAATGAAGAGTGCGATGAAACGTGGGTAAAACCAGTGGAAACTATAAATTTCACAGAAGAATTAAACGGTTCAATAGTACTGGGCGAATTAATAATACATAATGATGAGAAATTTCCTATGATGTGTAGTATTGATATTGAAAATAACGAGGTATTAATTAGTTCCATTGTTTTTTATAACGAAAAAGAAAATGAGTATATTGCTATAGTAGATGTAGTAAAAAAGGTTGAGATGCCAATCTCAATTAATATTTATCTCACAATTAATGGAGAGCCTAGATTTTTAAAATTCTTTGCAAATAAAATTGATATTTATAAAAACACTATAAAAACTAACTTAAATTAAATTCTAATTGAAGTTAGGAGAATACTTATTAAGTAAAAAATGGGAAACCATTATAATTAACGGTTTCCCATATATCCTCCTATTTTCAATATTTATATAAATTTATACTAAATAATCCCCTTTTCCACCAATGTCTCTGCGATTTGAACTGAGTTCCAAGCCGCACCTTTTAATAAATTATCAGAAACAATCCAAAGATGGAATCCTTTTGGCGTATCCGGATCTTTGCGTATTCTACCTACAAATGTATCTCTTTTACCCTCTGCATATAATGGCGTTGGATAAATTTGTTCACTAGGATTATCTTGTAAAATAACACCTGGTGCATTCAGTAGTACTTCTTTAATTTCTGCAACGGTCGCTTCTTTTTCAAGTTCAATATAAACCGATTCAGAATGCCCCGATACAACTGGAACTCTGACGCAAGTAGCTGCCATTTTCAGCTTTGGATCTTCTAAAATTTTCTTCGTCTCTTGAATCATCTTTACTTCTTCGAATGTGAAATCGTTTTCTGTAAATATATCCACTTGCGGCAATACATTAAATGCAATTGGGTAATGTTTTTTATCTTTTTGTGCTGGTAATATAGTACTCTTCACTTCTTCACCTGTAAGCATTGACTTAGCCTGTTCTTTTAATTCATGAATCGCATGAATTCCTGAACCTGATACGGCTTGATACGTTGAAACAATAATTCGTTCTAAACCAAATGATCTTCGAATTGGCTGAAGAGCTGTTACCATCTGTAGTGCTGAGCAATTCGGAACTGCAATGATCCCTTTATGTTTCCTTAAAGTATGTGCATTTACTTCTGGAACGACGAGTGGTACATCGTGTGCCATTCGGTATTCACTTGTGTTGTCAATTACGATTGCACCACTAGAAACTGCATGATTTACATATTGTCTAGAAACTTCTCCTCCAGCACTAAAAAATGCAATGTCTACACCTTCAAAACTAGTTGATTTGGCCTCTTGTATTTTAATCTCCCTTCCTTTAAATTTTACTGCCTTACCAGCAGATCGTTTTGACGAGAGTAATGTAATTTCTTCTATATTAAATTTCATTTCTCTATCTAACAATGCAATGATTTTTTGCCCTACTGCACCTGTAGCCCCAACTACAGCTACATGATAGCTCTTTTCACTCATTTTTTCTCCTCCAATTTCACTTGAATAAATTTCTCCACAACTTAATTTTAAAAGAAATTTAATGATTTGAAAAATTGAAATACATGATATAATCATTCACAAATCATGATAATAAAAGAGGTATCACTTATGGAAATGAGACATGTTAAAACATTTTGTGCCATTGTTAAATATGGCAACTTTTCTAAAGCTGCTCATGCATTAGGTTATGCGCAATCTACTGTGACAGCTCATATTAAATCATTAGAGAGCGATTTAAACATTCCTCTATTCGATCGATTAGGAAAAAAAATACTTCTTACAAAAGCAGGTCATCAATTTCATCCGTACGCATTAGAATTACTTACTATTTATGATAAAGCGCAAGAAATCCCTCAAAACAGTGACCATTTAGAAGGAACATTGACTATTACATCTAATGAATCATTGGCAGTGTATCGGTTACCACAATTATTACGTACTTACAAACAGGAAAATCCGAAAGTAAATATCGTACTTGAGACAAATACCAATGAGCAAGCATTGAAAAAACTACATGAAGGAGAAACCGATGTTATCTTCATAATTGGAGAAAGTATAGATCATAATGATTTTATTACGTGTAATTTATGTAATGAAACATTTGGATGGATTTTCCCTGCTCATTTCCCTTCAAACACTGATCCACTCTTTTTATTACAAAATACTCAATTTATATTTACTGAACAAAGCTGTGGCTATAGACCAATGGTAGATCGTTTTTTACGTCAAAGTGGGAATATTCCCGCTAAAACATTCGAAACTTCCAATGTTGAAGTCATTAAACAATCTGTGATGTGTGAGTTAGGAATTTCCATTCTCCCTTACATCGTTGTACAGGAAAGTTGTCAAAAAGAGCAACTCTGTTTTCAGCCCATCGAAACTCCAACAGTCATTCAAAGCCATGTAATCTATCATAAATCTAGATGGATATCACCCGTTTTACAATCGTTTCTTACACTATTAAAAAAGACAAAAATATAATAGAGATAGTATTTAACTTATATAGTCATTTTCTTTTATTAGACGTTTTCTTTTCTTTAACTAAAGCATATACGATTGGAAGAACTAGTAAACTAGCAATTGCACACATAATTCCTAAAGAAGAAAACGGCAATCCATTACTTACTGCAAGTGAAGCTGCTCCAGAAGCAATGGTCATTCCAATATACATGGCAGAACTATTTAATGCCATCACAGTCCCTCGCACAGCTGGTTCTAATTCTGAAATTAAAGCCGTTAATGATGCTTGGCCAAATCCAATAAATAAACTCCAAATTATATGTACAGTAATTGCAATTGCTAGATTTTCTATAGAAAGCGAGAATATCATTACACTAATTGAGGCTACAATACTGGCAATGGAAACAACATTCCTCTTTCCTACTTTATCAGATAACTTTCCACCAAAAATATTTCCAGCCACACTACCAATTCCCGCCAGAAAGATGACAATACCTATCTCGCCAACGGAAAGTCCAAAGTTATTTCCATAATAAACACCTATGTATGAAAACATTCCGTGTAATCCAATTGTCCATAGGAACGTTGCTAATAATGCAAATAAAACTGATACATTTACTAAAACCATTTTTAACGATGCAATCAACGTCTTCGTTATAGAAACACGCACCTCATCTCTCGGTTTTTCATTTTCTAATAGCTGATTAACTAGTAATGTAATAAATAAAGTTAATAGTCCTATACTATAAAATGTCCACTGCCAATTTCCTACTTCGGATAAAAATGCTCCTATAGGTACTCCGATGACTGTCGAACCTACCATTGCTCCCATAATTGTTCCCATTGCTTTTCCCCTTGACTCATATGTAACTTTATCTCCTACTAATGCAAATATACTTGGCATGATCATTGCACCGGATAAACCTGTTAGACCACGAAATAATAAAAGCATTTCAAAATTCTTAGCTATTCCTGTACAAAATGTAGAAATGGAGAAAATAACAAACCCCATTATGATCATACGTTTCCTTCCAACTCTATCAGACATTGGTCCGAATAAAGGTGCAGTTATTCCATAACAAAGTGCATAAATAGTAATTAAAAGTCCTCCACTCCCATCAGGCATACTGATTGTTTCTGTAATAGCTGGTAATAAAGGTGCCACAAGTAATGAATCTAGCCCAACAAAAAAAGCTACAATTGCCAAAATACGTATCATCGACTTTACCTCCATATAAAACTCCCCTTTTATTTCATATATGAAATAACCCTTTATAATTATCCCCCTTCTTCTTTTATTGCACTAGTTTTCACTTCATATATGAAGTATTTATATAAATAAAAATGTAACAAAGTGTTACATTTTTATTATATTTAACTCAAATGATTCTTCCACTTTAATAATAAAGCGTCTAAATGCTCTTCTTCTTCTTTCGTAAAACAACCACAGTTCTCTTTTAAAAAATCACTATATTGCACATCTACTTGCTTTTTTGCTTCTTCACCTTTTTCAGTTAAATAAACGAGCGTTTCACGTTGATCATTGGGGTTCTTCTCTGTCATAACGTAACCATCACGCTTCATCCGTTGAATCATTGTTGTCATATTACTTGGAACACAGCCCATGTTTTCAATTAATTTTGACATGGATACTTTCCCAGATTTTGCGAGTACTTGAATTACTCCGAATTGAACATAGCTTATATCATATTGTTCAATTGCTTTATCTAAATTTCTTTGGAGTAAATGATAAACATCACGAATATTTCCGTAAAGCTCTCTGTTATTCATATGTATATTTAAGCCCCTCTAATTTATTTCATATATGAATCATATTCCCATTTATTTCTTGTGTCAATAAAAAACACCTTTGCATTTATAGCAACAAAGGTGTTTCAAAATCAATATGTATATTATTTATTAGCTTGTACCTCACCTGCAATTAATTTACTACCTGAATATGTACCTTTTGTATAAAACTTGATTAATTAATTCTTTTGTTCCTTTCTGACATTACTCCTTTCCCTTCTCCTAAATTCCCACTTTGCAATTTCCAAATCTTGTTGTGGTCCACATCAACCTTTTCATATTTCCCTTGTTTCCATCGTTCTAAAATATCCACATATGTACTTTTTTGTGCAACATCATTACTATTTATAATTTCAAGTAAACTTTCAATACGTTCTTGTGTAATAAAAATATAGCCCCATTTTTGATCAGCTTTCGTTTTTTGATGTGCCATTTCATGTAATGCTGTCTGTATGTTCTCATCTGTCCACTTAAAATTTTTATTAAAACCGCTATTCGGTAATGAATGATTTCCATTTTCTAAAAGCTTTGCATCTTCAGCTTTTACATTATTATCAGCTAGCACTTCTACTGCCGGAGCGGCTGGTGATGCCTTTTTCGCAGCTGGTTTACTATTATTCAGATAATACAGCATACCATACGTTACACCTACCCCGATTACTACCATCCCCGCGATAATCCCTAATACTTTAAATAGTGTTTTCATCTCGCCTATTTCCTCCCACATAGCCCTTTTCATAATTTCTATCTATCAAAAACAGATGTAGCATCTCTTTTTTCGCAGCTTGCTGCGATTCATTTTTCCATACTAATTAACATAACTATAACTATTACTTTCCAGAAATGTAGCAACTCCATCCTCATCATTACTTTTGGCAATAAATTTAGCGACGGATTTTAATTCTTCAACAGCATTGCTCATCGCTACGCCAATCCCACACTTTTCTATCATTTCCATATCATTGTAGTCATCTCCAAAAGCAATTACTTCAGATACATCTCGATTTAAGTGCTGTAGAACATGCTGAATGCTATTCCATTTTGAAACATCCGTATGCATAATTTGACACAATGTTCCGTTATCTGTAATGACTGCCTTACACTCATCAGGCAATTCCTTAGTGAACTCCTTATTTATTGAGCCATTAGTACAAACGATTAATTTAGAAGCTTTTTCAAAGTTTAACTTTCTTATATCCATGACTTCACACGGCACATCACCGAAATAATCAGTAACATCAAAATTTGAGTACAGCTTATCATTTATTTCAAGACAAATCTGATGGAGATTATACTTTTTTGCTATTTCTATGATTTCTAAAATATCATTTTTAGAAATCTTCATTTCATATAAAATATCATTACCTTTAAGAACTAGAGCTCCGTTATAACAAATAATAATCTCATTCTTTAACACGCTGGGAATATACTGATTTATAGCTCTTGGAGGCCTTGCCGTAGCAAAAATCAATTCGTCTCCATTATTTTTACATTCCCTCAAAATATTAATAGATTTCTCTGAAATTGTTTTATCACTTCTTAATAAAGTCCCATCAAGATCTGAAATAATAATCTTTTTCATGCTTATATTTATTCCTCCTTCACAAGTTATAACTCGACACATCGATTATTTGTTGAAGCAATCGAGCTTTTACGGGTAGTTGACCTCCGCCTATTTTTTTGTCACAGCTGAATTTTGAGTCTAATTTCCCCAAAATAGCGGAATTCATTTTCGTTTATTACATATTTTCTATTCCCTGAATCATATATACATTTCCTTATATTGTATTTCTTTTCTTTGTAAATTGAAAGATTATTCCGTCAAAAATCTCCGTCTTTTTCAAATGCAAACCCAACTCTAAACATTTCGTTTTAAATTTATAAAAATATATGCTAGCCTAAATATAAAGGAGATGAATAAATATGAGTTTATTGTATAGCGGTTTAACTTTTTTAAACTTTGATGATACATATTTGTTACAAAATAAACTTCATTCTTATTCACATGAAGATATTGATTTTAGTCATTTAGAGCACTCAAACCTGTATTGCGAGACTCCTTCTTTAATGCGTATTAAACGGGAGCTATACCGTAGAAAGCAAAAAGGAATCACTTTTATCGGTTCTGGCAATTATCATTATGTATCTTATTTACTACTGAAAGAAATAGATGAACCATTTAGCCTTATTTTATTTGATCATCACACTGACATGAACTTAAAAGAAGAAAATGAACATACTCTTATTTCTTGCGGGTCATGGGTATCATTCGCTCTTCAAAATAACCCGAAATTAAAGAAAGTAATTATTATTGGACCTTCCTCTTTAACAATTCATTCTAATGATTATTCATGCGTAGAAGTGTTCCCGATAGATATATCTAATGAAGTATCTGCACATACAATACTTTCGCATATTCATACAAAGAATATATATGTAAGCATTGATAAAGATGTTTTAGATTCAAAAGTAACTATTACAAATTGGGATCAAGGACATATGAGATTCTCTACACTAATAAAATGTATTCATTCTCTTATTAGAAATAAAAATGTTTATGGTATCGATATTTGTGGTGAACTACCGGTTTATCCTTCTCAACTCTTTCTTCCTAAATATACAAATGCTATTAAGAAAAATGAAAAAGCAAACTTACAAATATTAAAAATAATATATAATACGAACTCACATATTCAATATGTATAAAAAACAACGAGTACCTTATAGGGCACTCGTTGTTTTTTATGCACGATTCTCTTTTAACCACTTCGTAATAGCATCTAACCTCGAAACATCAAAACGGCTTTCTTCACACACGTTCAAGCTGTTAAACTTTCTCACAATTTCTAATTCATTCGACTTTACACTTTTCGCTTCAATCAATTTACAGTATCCGTCCGTTATGGTATTTAAATTTTCATAATAACGCTGAAACGATTTTGATATATGTAAATGCTTTTCAAAGTTTCTTCTTCTTTTCGTCTCATCAGATTCTTTCCTTTTTCGAAGTTCTTCATCATTCGTGTACAAATAAAAATATTGATCCGGAAAACCAATTTCCCTATTTATCATCTTTTCTTTATAAAAGTTTTCTATTAAAGATAACGGTTGATTAAATATATCAAAATGAAAGCACCAATTATAACTAAGTGGCTGATATATGTCCCCATCAAGTATTACAATTTCATATTGCTGTGATTTCTGCATCGCTATATTCCAGCGCTCTACTTGTTTTTCAAAATACCATGTATTATGTTCATTTTTTGGTCTTTCAAATAAAAAATTCACTTCAGGTATAATGTATGCACCATAATTTTTTTCTAGTTCACGACATGTGCTACTCTTACCAACAGCACTCGCTCCCTCAAACGCTATAATCCCCATAGTTTCTCCCACTTTCATTAACTTAGATCTCGTTGTTTCGCTCTTCTCCCCCATAACTGTCTCCATAAAACAATTGAAGCGATAGAAAGCATGATTGTTGTAATAATACTACCTTCAATCCCAAATGAGCCTCCATGAAGGACTTCATTTCCATTTGTTACAGGTTTAAAAAGTGGTGTAGAATACATTGACATTCCACTTACTGCAAAACCAAAGACGTTATATTGTGCCCAATTCCAAATAGAATGCCATGCGCAAATCCCCCAAAGACTACTGTCCTTTAATACGTAAAAAGCTGCAAATACACCAACTAATATTATATTCGATATCGAAAGAATTGTAATACCTGGATTAAGTAAATGAAGAAAACCAAATAAAAAAGACGTCACAACAATCCCAATCCATATACGGCTTCTAACAGAGAGAACCGGGAATAACCAACCTCGTACAACAATTTCTTCAGTTGCCCCTTGTATTAAAAATGCAACTAAAGACCCTACAATACCAAATATAGCTGTCATTGTAATTTCTTGCATTTGTAATTTCACATTACCTGTTAATAAGAGTAAAATTACTGGTATTGAGATGAAAACAAAACCTATTAAAGCACCTCTCAAATATTTTCTAATCCATTGATTTTTCCAAAAACCAATTGATGAAAATGATCTTTTCTCTACAAATTTAATCCATAAAAAAACAAAAATATAGCCCCGCCAAACGTTAATATCATCTCAATATTGCTATAAATTGCCTTCATAAAGGTTGTTTCTGCTTTCGGTAAGAACAGCATAAATAACATAAATAATTCACCTAAAGTCAAGAATACAATAGCAAGTATAACAGCGAAAACAGGATGAACTTTTCTTCTCCCTTCTTTTGCTGCTTCAATTATTTTAAATTGTTTATTTAGCAATATTCTATCCTCCTTATTGTTGTGATCATCTGTATTCTTAAAATATACATCGTTTCCCCTAAACATACTTTTTAATATAAATGATTTCTGTTTGGAATAAATTCAGATTAGGAATAATATATAAATAAAAGAGATGTCTTTGTGCCCTTTACCATTATCACCCAAATCATTCACTGGTATTACCAGCACTTGCTATTTCACACCATTTGTTGTAAGATAGTAATTAAGGTCAATTTAACAATATATTTTCTTTGCATATTATCAAGTATCAATCAGGACCATTTCGTACTCCTTATGGGTTTTTGATAATATGTGAACTTTTATTTTCATTCAAATAAGGCCGATCATATTGTAATCTTTTTAAATTTTAGGAGGCATTACCATGACATTAACAGGTAAAGTAAAATGGTTTAACAGCGAAAAAGGTTTCGGTTTCATCGAAGTTGCAGACGGTAACGACGTATTCGTTCACTTCTCAGCTATCACTGGCGACGGCTTCAAATCTCTTGACGAAGGTCAAGAAGTTAGCTTCGAAGTTGAAGACGGTAACCGTGGACCTCAAGCTAAAAACGTTGTAAAGCTATAATTCAAACAATAAAAAGGTTGTTACCAGCTCGGTTAACAACCTTTTTAATATATAACTAAAAATTTTTACATAAAAGGAGTGGTTACATGTATCGCAATCGAAAGAACGATGTAGCAGAAGTACCACCAGAACAAACACCTGTTTGGGAATGTGAATCAGAGGATTGTTTAGGATGGATGAGAAAGAACTTTTCATTTGAAGAAGAGCCTAAATGCCCTTTATGTAAAAGTAGCATGAAAAGCGGAGAACGTTTATTACCTAAGTTAGGTTAATTTTTACATGCCCCTCTTATTTTATTAAGAGGGGCTTTTTATTAATAATGATCATGCTCTACATCTGTTCGCACAACAGAATACATTAATGCATCGTGTTGTTTATTTCCTTGATGAATGTATCCGCGTAACAGTCCTTCCTTTTGAAAACCTAATTTAGATAACATATTACACGAAGTTATATTTTCAGGATATGTAATAGCTCCAATTCTAAATAAACCTAAATCTCGAAATCCATAAGTAATAATTTCTCGAGCAGCTTCTGAAGCATAACCATTCCCCCAATAACGAGGATGTAAATCATATCCAATCTCAGATCGTTTGCTCCAAAGTTGTAAATTATTTAATCCAATTGTTCCTACTAAAGTATTTGTTTCTTTTAATACAATCCCCCAACGTATCGCCTTTTTCTCAAAGTAATTTTTCGAAAAAGATTCAATCATACGTGAAGCTTGTCCAAACTCAGTAAAAGAATTCATACCGTAATAACACGTTACCTCATCTAATGAGAATATTTCATATATTTTTTGACAATAAGATTGTTCTATTTCAACTAAGCGCAAGCGTTCTGTTTCTAACATAGGAAATGCCATAGGATCACTCCTTTCTCTCTACTCATTTATTATAGCAGAAAAAGTATTTATAATTAGGAAAGTCCTCAATGTCCCACAAATCAAATATTTCTAGCGATGCTTATCCTTCTTATTCTATATAAACTAAGAGTATACCTTCTTGCTTTTTGATTACCATTTAGACCTCATGCTATAATTACTATAAAGTGAAACGTTAATCAGTAAAAGTTTTGTTCACCTCAACTGATTATTAGTTACACCACTCGGATATTTACGGGATATATTAAATTTCAAATTATCAAGAACTGTTAAGAGGTTGGTTTTATGACAAAATATAATTATTTTACATACGCTCTCATGAACACAATTATCTTCTTACCTTATTTTCTTTTTATCATTATTGGAAATTCATATAACACACTGTTAAACGGTTGGTTTCCTCTCATTATCTTCTACACTTTTAAATATACAGGTACTTTTCTTATTCATTCATTTAAAACAAAACTAAACACACGTGAACAGTTATTAAACTTTCTAATAGTAGCGATTATCGGAACTATATGTGGATCGTTAGCTTCTTTTTCAACAATTTGGCTTGAAATCTCAGCTCTTTTTATGGGAATTGCATCAAGTATTTTGTTACCACTTTATACAACTACCCAATATCATGAAAAATTATTATTTGGTAGGAAAATGAAAAGGAATCAATATCTTTTTGCACTATTAACAGTTATATTGATTGTTCCACTTATATTATTTACAGCTAATTCTAATCATGCAAGTTTAGCTTTTATATTTTACGGAATCGCTCTTTATATTTGTTACGTATCCCTAAGAAAAATGCCAACATACGAAGTCACAGTAGAGAACTCATTCCATTTTTCAGTGCCTTCATTTTTATTATTCATTCTCTTTACTACACTACTTTTCCTTATGAAGGCGACTCGTGAAATAAATTTACAACTGCTACTTGTACTATTAGTCGTCACCATTCTTGTTGCAATAGCACTACTAACTATATACATTACTAAAGTGAAATTTCAGCTTCAATTACCTAAGTTTATTTATTACTTCGGATTTACACAAGGAATGATCGTTAATTTTTACCTATTGTATGGTACATTCTTTGCATTGTCACAGAAAAACAGTACTTTCATGATTTATGGCGTTTATTTACCATATGGAATTGGGATTATTCTATCCTTATTTTTAGGATCCAAACTATCCCATCACTTTAACTCTTACCATCCGATAACAGTGACAAATGTGGGTGCATTGTTAGGTATACTATGTACAACGCTATCATGGACATTACCAATCGGTGGTTTACTAGTCGGTTTCTTCTCATCTTTACAAGCAAGACAATTAAATCGTTTCGCATACGACGCTACTAGTTCCCTTAAAGATTCTAGCTTATCACTTCGTAACCGATGGTCTAAACTAGGAAGTATGATAAATCAAATTTTATTAATTACGTTTATATTAGTACTTAGTTTCATTTATCGTATACCATTAAATGAAGTATTCGTAGCCCTTACTGGGAAAGGAATCCAAAACGAACTTCCGATGTTCCCTGTTTTAATAACAGTCAATATTGTCATTTGTTTTATTATTGGTAGCTTATTAATATTTGGTTCTTGGAAATTAGAAAAAACAAAGAGATGATTTTCTCTTTGTTTTTTCTTTATATGCGACTAGCGCTCAATAACAACGTGCTGTTTATCCCCGTTTTCACTTAAAAATCCAGTTAGTCTGAGAAGTGTATCTAACTCATTAACGAAGAGATAGACATCAGTGTATTTCTCCCTGTAAAACAATCCCCTAATCCATACTTTTATGTTAAAATTTAGGTAATCATTATTCTTACGGAGGTGTATTAACTTTATGTATATTTTCATTAGCTTAGCACTTCTACTTATATTACTCATTTTTTTATTCGCAAAAAAATTCACACCAAATTCTTTCATGATGACAAGTTTTAAAGGAAATAGCTTAAAAACATTTTCAATTAGTATTTTAATCGCTGCCGTACTTTCTCTTTCATACGGGATTTATCACGCAGTAACATATCAACCTAGTTATTTAGATATTACATTACAAAATCAAAATCACACTGTTTTCGGTAATATTGGCGAATTCGGTTATTTCTCAGAAGAATTACTGAAAAAAGACGTGAAAACTAAAGTGTATTTTGTTTCTTGGGAACCAATACATTTAGAACACCCGCAAATAAAAATCGACTACCCTTCCGGTAAACAAGAAAATTGGAAACCTACTATATCGTCCATATCTACAAGTACGTTAAAAGAAAAACATAAAATTGAGGAAATTTATCAACTAGCACCATACGCCTTTAAAGAATCCGGAAAGGTAACATTAACAATTCAGCAAAATAACAAAACAAATAAAAAAATAATACTTACTGTAAAATAAAACAAAACATCCCTCCTTTTTGCTGGAGGGATATTTTTGTTTAAATATTTTAAAACTACTCATTATGCGTTTCATTTAATGTAGCAATTATTTCATTGGCAGTATTCTTTCCATTTCCAATACAAGCTCCAATTCCTACACCGTAATAGGAAGCGCCCGCTAAATATACATTAGGATAAAGAGCAGCCAATTTTTCTTGTAATGATTGAACTGCTTGATTATGTTCTAAATGATATTTCGGCATTAAATCTTTCCAATTTGTAACTTCAATTACTTCTGGTTCACCTTGAATTCCGAGACTTTTTTCAATATCATATAAAGCAACTCGTACTAATTCTTCTTCATTATAATTTTTAATCGTTTCATATACTGGATTTGTGCTCTTATAAAACATTCTTACTAACAGCTTTTGTTTACCCGATGTATGTTTCCACTTCCTGCTTGTCCATGTGCAAGCATCACAATGTAAATCACTGTTTTCCGTTACGATAAAACCTGTTCCATCAGCCGGTAGTTGTTCATCTAGTATGTCAAAACCTAAGTAAATACTTATAAGCGATGAATTTTTAAATTTATTAAAATTCTCGTTTAACTCATTAGACTGTAATAAAGTTTGTGCGATATCATGCGGAGCTGCTAAAACGACAGAATCAGCTTGTATTGTCTCATGATTTGCAAAAGAAATCTCATATTGATTACCTTTTTTACTTACAGCAGTCGTTACAACACCTTTTTTAATGACAGTCTCAGTCAGCACTTCTTCTAAGCGATTAATAATCGTAGATAGTCCACTTTTAAATGATACAAATTTTTTATTTCCTGCTGATTGAAATTGTTTTTTATTCTCTTCAAAACCTTTAATAATACTTCCGTATTTATTTTTATAATCCACTAAATATGGTAATGTAGATGCCATAGTAAGCTCATTCAATTTACCAGAATATACACCTGAAAGTACAGGCGCAATTTGTCTTTCCACTAACTCTTTCCCTAAAAAGCTTTCTAAAAATACAGCAAGTGATGTATCCTTCGTAAACTCTTTATTTTTCGTAATAAAATCTTTTAAAGCAACGATTTTCCCTTTTTTTGAGACTAGTGTACTGCTAAATAATGATTCAACACTCATAGGAATCCCAAATATAGTGTCCGCAGGAATTGGATGTAATATGTTATCAGAGTATATGTAAGAAATACCTGTTTCGTTATATACCATTTCATTTTCTAAATTCAAATCTTTTACAAGTGGCAACACATGTTCATTACGAGCAACGATAGAATCTGCTCCGGATTCCATAATAAAATCATTTTCTTCCACACTGTGGATTTTACCACCTAAATACTCTTCTTTCTCAATAAGGATTAAATTTAAATCTATATTATAATCCTTCTTTAATTTTTCTAAGTAAAACATAGTAGAAAGTCCAGTAATACCTCCACCGATGACAACGACTGTTTTCATATTTGCTGCGCCCCTAACCGATACAATTAATAATTCCTTTATTATTATAACCAAAAATCATCATAGTCGACTAGCAGCTTGTGCATTCTGTAAGAAATTAGACAATATATATGAATACATTTTAGGTTGATCATTATGTACTAAATGACCTGCAAACGGAATAACAGCACTATGTATATTTTTGTTTAATTGTTTAAACGTTGTAGCAGCTGTAACTTCATCTTCTGAATCTCCCCCGACAATACACAGTGTAGGTATTTGAAGATTAACTACATCACCCGTTTCATGAAATGGGTACCAATCCTTAACTTGCCACGATTCGAACAATCCTTTCCAATCACTTTTTACATGAATTTGATTCATATAAGTTACAACTTCTTCATTTTCCATCAACTGTTGATGACACTTTGCTTCATACTCCTGAGACTCTTCCCAATTATCTCGCTTAACTGGAAAAACACCTGAAAAGGTTAATGTTTTCACTTTATCTGGATATTTTTTTGCAAATAATAAAGCGGCTAATCCCCCTAGTGAAACACCCGCTATATGACAACTATTAATTCGCAAATGTTCTAGCGTATCATTTAAATCATCAGCAGAGCACAGAAAATAATTATCTAATGTACCTCCTGATTCTCCATGCCCCCTCAAATCAGGACGAATTACTTTATATTGTTTTTCTGTAAAAAATTTCACCTGTTCTTCAAACTCTACTAAACCCGTCATACCACCAGAATGTAGAAGCACAATTGGTTCCCCTTCGCCTGAAATATGCGTATGTAAAATCATTAATTACCCTCTTTTAAAATTGAATATTCTGTTTATTAATAGTATATCGAATATACTTTTGAATTTCCAAATAAAAAAGAACTATAACATATTCAAACCACGTCATAGTTCTTTCTATTTTAAAAACATAAACCAATTTATTAATTTGTCTATTTCTTGGCTGAGCTCTATTACTTTTTCATGTTGAAGTCCATAATTTGAGACTAGATTCAATAATTCTTCTTTTTTCACTTCTATTACTTTTTCTAGCTTTACTAATTCCATGTCGTCTTTATTCGCTCCAATTTCAAAATATATGTATTTTAGTATAGCCTACTTACATAATAAGTAAAAGCCCTATACTTATGTAAAATCTTACATATTTGAAAAAATAATATACTACTAACAAAAAAGAGACTTACACTAAGTCCCTTTTTACAGATCGTATTAACTCTCTACCATCTGTTAGTCACTAATAATACAACGAAATTTATCTAACGATTTATTTTTATATTCTGGAGCTCTTTTCAAGTGATCGAAATAACTGTATGAAAATTTAAATATATGTCCAAAATCCCAATTCAATTCACTATAGTCTTTATGCCAAAATACGTTTTCAATCGGAAGTATATCAATTTGTTTTGCTTGTATGAGCGGTTGACGATCTACTGGGGAATTTATATTTATATGATTATTCGATGTGAAATCGCGACTTTTTCTAAGTACATAAACTAGCTTTAATAGTGGTTTTATTCCTCGTTGAAATAATTCTATATATCCTAAGTCATATAATATATTAATAGCATGCGAAAAAGTTAGCATATGACCAATTAAATCGTGATGTGATTCTGCCCTATAAATAATTTTGAATTTAGATAACTCATTTAAAATAAATTTAGATAATTGTTTAGGATTTTTAATTTCACTTTGAATCTCATCATTGTTTATAATTAGTTGCTTTACTTCTTTAGTTGTAAAACCAATCCAAGATCTACCTGGAATTGTTTTTTGAAACGATAATATAAGATTTGCTATATTATTAATATCTTGATTACTCCCCCAATCGGTTAACTCCTTTATGGCCATTAAACTTAACGAAGCGTAAATTACATTATGCCCAACCCAATGGAGCTCATCAATCGTGTGTTCCAAAGATTTGATTATCTTTTTTTCAGCACTTTGAAAATCGATACCTTGTTTATTATCAACCGTTTCGCCTAACCTTTGCTTATGGAGCATCATTTTCGCTTGAGAATATATGTTACGGGCAGTTTTTTCATCAATGTTATTATCTTTCGTAAAAAATAACTAGCAATTGCAGCTGCTCCGAAATGTGCATGCCAAATATCATTTGTTTCTTTTTTACATTGAGATATAATTGAAAGCCCATCTTTTAATACACCTATATTTTTCCATTTCTATTATCCCCCTCTAAACCCTAATAAAAATGGCCTTATAGCATCTACAAAGTCGCCAAAAAGCCTGGTAAAACTCTTGAAACGTTTTCTCCTTTACAGTTATAAATTTAAATTGACCCTGCCGCTCAACAATAATTAAATCTGCTTCTAACAATATTTTGAGATGATACGATCGATTAGACTCATCTCTAATGTAGTCTCAATTTCTCTACAAGTATGTTTGTTTTTATTATGAAATAAATAACAAACAATTTCGATACGTTTCACTTCTGCTAATGCCTTAACTATTTTCACTCTTTATTCATCTGATTTGTTTGATAGTCATGGAACTATCTTATTTTTGTTTTTTCTTTTGTCAAATCCCTCCTCTTAGTTAACATAAAAAGTCGAGAATAAATTTATATGTATTTATGGGAGAATATTCAATTACACAGGCACCTATTTACGTAATTCAAAATTGCTAGCATGTTACCACTTTGTATTATCCCTAAGGCGGATACACCCTTAACTTAATGACGGTGTTAACACAAATAAGATATGATTCATTTCACTACTCTTATTCAAAAATCTATGTTTCACGTTCGGGGGAATACGCACAACGTCCCCTTCTTCTAAAAAATATTCGTTCCCTTCCAATTCCACATATACTTCCCCTTTCATTACAACCGCAATCTCTTCCTTATCTTCATGTGAATAATGACTTTCCGTCGTATTTGCATGTCTATTTAAATCCATCATTAACATTTCAATACGAGCTTTCATAAAGTCTGGTGTTAATACATCGTAAACAATATGATCATTATTTTCTCGGTAAACCTTTTTACGATCTTTTTTCTTAGAAATGAGTGAATCTGTATCAATATCATTAATAAAAAGTGTAAACAGCGGTACGTTTAATGCTTTCGCTATTAATTCTAATACACTTAAAGAAGGATTAGCATGTCCCCTTTCAATTTGACTAATCAGTGAAGTACTGATTCCTGCATAATCAGCAAATTCACGAATTGTCATATTATTTTTCTTACGATAACTTAAGACAGTTTGACCTAATCGATAATGAATCATAACAAAAACTTCCTTTCGTCTATCATAGTGCATGTTTTATCCCTTTTGTGCTGACATACTAAACAGAGACAATAAATCCTTCCTTATCTCATTAAAGACTTATATACTAACTCTTGTACATTATATTATATACAGTTTATTATAATAAACAGTCTATCGGAGGGACAAACTTTGAAATCACCTATTCTTTCATATTTCATCTTATTTTTCGGCGTGTTTGCCTTATCAACTTCAGCAATCTTTGTAAAATTAGCGGATGCCCCTACAGCAATTACTGCTTTTTACAGATTATTGTTTGCAACGTTAATTCTTATTCCATTTCTAATATTTAATAAAGATAATCGAAACGAATTACGCTCTTTATCAAAAAAACAATGGGGATTCGGACTATTATCCGGATTATTTCTAGCAGCACATTATGTACTATGGTTTGAATCATTACAGTATACTTCTGTAGCAAGCTCTACAGTTATCGTTACGTTACAACCTCTATTTTCAATGATCGGCGGTTATTTTTTATTCAAAGAAAGGTTTACGAAAGGAGCAATTATAGGTTGCCTCATTGCAATTTCCGGAAGTATCGTAATCGGATGGCAAGATTTCCAAATTAGTGGAGAAGCATTATACGGAGATATTTTAGCTTTCATTGCAGCCGGAGTCATAACAACCTATTTTTTCATTAGTCAACACGTTCGTAAAGATTTATCTCTTATACCATATTCAGTAATTAGTTATGGTAGTAGTTCACTCTTTCTCGGCATATTTGCTTACACACAGCAGTCATCTTTCTTCAATTACTCTGCACAAACATGGTGGTCCTTTATAGGTCTAGCATTCATTGCAACGATTTTAGGGCAAACAATTTTCAATTGGTTACTAAAATGGATGAGTGCTACTGTTATTTCAATGAGTATTTTAGGAGAAACGATTGGAACGTGTATATTAGCGTATTTCATTTTGAATGAAACGATTTCGTTACAACAAGGTGCAGGTATTTTACTTATTTTTATTGGATTAACCTTGTTTTTGCTTCAACCGAAGCTTCCACATCGTAATCAATGATTTCAAAAAGTTTGATTAAATTAACTTAATACCCCTTGATAAAAGAGCAAATAGAAAAAGCGTGGTTTAAAAATAGATTGATCAAAACACGCTTTTTCTATATTCAATTAAAGCATCCTTTTATAAAAAAGTTTGATAATTTTTGTGATCCTTACTCAATTAAAGCACCCGATCGTGGAAGATCTTATTGAAGATAACCATCCCTTTATCTTAATAATAAACTGATATTTTTGTTCAAATTAAATCTCTCCTTAATTATGTACAATCAAACCACCCGGTCTAAAACGACTCATCATAATTTCATTAACAAATTTCCCATGAGCCTTCAAATTCCCTATCTTTACACCTTCTTCTATAAATCCAAATTTTTCATATAAGGCTTTCGCTCCAGGATTCGTGTCTAACACACCAAGCTCTACTCGCTCTAACATTAACCAATTGTCAGCAAGATCCAGTATTTTGGTAAGAAGTGCTTTTCCTATTCCTTTATTGTGATATTCGCTGTCTACCCCAATAAATAAATCTCCTGAGTGAGATCTACGTCCTGAACTTTGGGTTAAACCGACAAATCCAACAACTTCTCCATCATATTCTGCAACAAATTCAAATTGATTTGGTGCTAAATTACGAATTCTATTCTCCATAGCATCTACACGCATACTAGGTAAGAAAACCATATAAGGTAAAACATCCTCTTGAATGCATATACGATGAATTGCTCTAGCATCTTGTAGTTCTACCGCTCTAATGTTAATCCCCATTTTTTCTCCCTCCATTCAAATAATCATATAGATATTCTAATATGCGATATAAAATCCCTTTATAACCTTAACTAATCATGTCATTTTTATATAATTATTTCAGCATAATAACGTTTTTCAAATCGAACACTCTTCACTCTACCACTTAGAAAAATCCACGCGACTTTATTTTAACTATTCACCCGATTATACAATTCAAGTAGTTCCTCTACAGCAATATTATTTATTTTCATACCTGTTATATCACTATTTTGTATTTCAACATTTTTAAGATTACAATTAATTACTTTACTACCTTCAAGATTGCATCTTTCAAAAGAAATAGACTCCTTACCTTCTTCAAGGCTTGTATCTTTAAATTGAACTCCACCTAAAGTCACCAAATTAAATTTACTGCCTGAAAGATTTAAGTCTGCATATGAGGAGTTCCTTAGATTAATATTTTTAAACTTTGATTGACTTACATTACAATTACTCATGTTCATATGCATTACATTGCTATTAACAAATGAACTATCCTTTAAATTCACCTGATAATACTCTGTATTTGCCAAATTACAGTTTTCGTATTGCCCACTTCTCATATCTTTATTTTTAATTAAGCTCTCATCGCTTGAAACGGTCTTTATTCTTTTTACATAGCAATATTCATCTTCCGTTTCAAAAATTGTCTCAAATCCCATTTTTTTATAGAAATGATGATTATTAACTTGTCTACTAGACGTCTCAAGATCCCAAATCCTTACGCTTGGAAACTCTTCTTCTATAAACTTGATAGCCTGTGATCCAATCCCTATCCCCTGATGAATAGGATCCACAAATATACGATCAATTCTACCGTAAGACTTACCAGAAATCGTAACTATAATTCCACCGACAATTTCTTCGTCCATTATCACTTTAAAATAATCTAATTCTTCGATCGAATATATAGTCATCTCGACTGAAGAATACCCTGGTGGTTGAATGTTATAATCAATTACACCCTCTTGGCCACACAACCATTGTTTTGCTTCTTCATCAAATGTTCTTCTCATTATTTCTGTTAACTTTTCAGCATCTAAAATTGTAGCTTTTTCAATAAATATTATCGTCATTTCATTTTCCCCTTAATTTTCATAAACAAATAACTTATGTGAACAAATTAGTTACTAGTTTACTTTCTCTTTTATAAATTTTCCCATTATTACATATGGAATATCATCTTTACTTGGATGAAATGGCTCCAATACATTTACCCAATCTAATTTTTCATATAAAGAACGCGCTTTTTCATTGTTTATTTGTGTTGTTAAAACGCTCGTTTTATTTGGAATCCCTTCTAATAATCCATTATGTAATTTCGTCCCAAGCCCCTCATTTCGATATTCTTTGTGAACTGCTAACTCTACAAATTCAAAACAATCTTCTAACCACTGGTCTATTTGTTCCAAGTTCAATGCTTCTCTCATTAATTGATTATAGTACTGGCCTTCCAACGAACGATAACCATAAGTAAAACCAATAACTTCATTTTCATCATTTATTGCTATTACTCCTTTAAAATCTGTATACTCCATATGCCTTGTAATTCTTTCTACCATTTCATCAAAATTTGTTTTATCAAATACTTTACAATATAGTTTTGCCATATTAATAATTAAGGCTTCATCTTTTCTTATAGGTAATATCGTCATTTTCCCACTCCTATTTTTAATGATTGCATTTACCAGCACTTATAAATAATTATAAAATAAAGAATATTGAAACGGAATATATATCTTCTTATTAATTTACTTAATACAATAAATCTGCACAATAAAAAGCTCTGACACATATTCACGAATAAGTTCATGCTTCAGAGCTTTTGTATATTTCATGTTGTTCATTTATTAAGCGCCTTCTGTACCATAATCTTCAATTGTTAATTTCACATTATATTTGATTGGTGTCTTACTAAACACTTTATCCCAATCCTTTTCAACTTTCTTCCATACTTTTGGATACTCGATTTTCAAACTAGTATTAAAGCCAGCAACATCAGTTTTATATTCCTTTTGAATTTTGTGTAATGTATGCTTCACTAACTGCCTAACTTCTTGCTGGGCAGATTGCTCCACTCTTTTGAGAAATGCATTTTTAAAAGCTTCCTCTGACTCAGACCAATTTTCGGATAACCGGCCCACAGACTGAACATTGACATCGAAAGAGAGCTTATCTCCATTAACATGGGGCGTAATTTTACTTTTCACAGATTTCACTTCATACATTACTAATTTCCCCGTCTTTTTATCATAACTTTTCACCAAGCCACTTTTTCCTTTTGCAGTTATCCACATTAAGCCTTCTAATTCATTCTCGTTCAGAAAGCCACGGAGTTTTTTTGTACTTCCTTTCATAACAGCAGCACCTACATATTTCACTTCTCCGTCTATAGAAATCACGTTTGGCAAAAGAAAACTCGCTCCAGATTTCACCTTTCCTGGTAGTTTTGCAAGTGGCATCGGCGGTAAAATTCGTGAGGATCTATATTGATTATCCTCGATTTCAATCAAGCGAAATGCTGGAATTTCCGCAGGTTCTTTTGATTTTAACGCATCACGAGCCATCCCTTTACTAACCATAATAAAGCAACTAGGTCTCATCTCATTATCACGAACGTAGATGTCCAATAACTGCGTTAAATTATATGTTCGGGCGATACTTTCACTAACAACTATTACTTTCGTATGATGAAAAATGATAGGCCTTTGCCTTCTTAATGCAACTTCACGTATTGATTGATGAAGAGAATCTCCTGTTTCTGCAACATTCATATAAGCTTTTTGTTGCGATACTCCACCTTTGCCTCCGTCTGATGATGATTGTGCTTTAACAAATTGAAAGGTGGTTGTTATCAAATTTTTCTTCTTATATCCGCCGCCCTTTTCTTCGATTTCCTTCTCAATCTTTGTTTCTTTTTCTTTATCTATTGCTATACCTACAGCGAAACCTAACTCCTCAATTTCATGACTACTCCAGCATCCTGTAAGTAATAAGAGAAAAACTATTGACATTAGCCCTATAAAAATTTTTCTGTTTTTAATACTTTGGTTCATGCCTGTTTTTCCTTCCCTTCGCTATCATAAGGAGAAGAAACGGAAGAATACCAAATAATATTATCGCTGCGTTACTAATCAAATTTCCAAATTCAAATAACTCATTTATGTTTTTGGGAACTTCAGCAACGATATATATTACCGGAAGTAATCCATACAAAAAGGAATGAATATTTTTATTAAAGAGCTGTGCTAACCCTAAAGCAGCTGCATAATAACAAATTGTATATGTGGCAAAGATCTGCATAATCCATATCACTAGTAACAAAGATTCAAACCGTTCAAAAATTAAGCCTTGAATTTCAAAACTTCTCATAAGGTCAATTGTAGGCCATGTTCTCACCAATACACCATCGATAGAAAACGCTCCTATAACCATTACAACTGTAATAACATAAAAAAGTAAAGGAATCGTAGTGCCAATTATAACAACTTTTACTGCTTGAGACGGTTTCTTCATAAATGCTAAAAGTAACAACATAATTTCTGCTCCCGAATATGCCATAGTTGTTGTTTTTAGACCTTTTAGTACAGGAACAATCCCTAATCCTAATACAGGACGAAGATTATCCAGTTCAAATATTCCAATACTCATAAAAGATGTCACTAAAAAAATAAAAACTGTAATTGGAAATATAATTTCAAATAAACGTGCTATCGCATTTATTCCGCCTAGATTTAAATAAAGACTTATCCACATGAATGGTATAAGAATAGCCCAGTCAGGCGTACCTTCTAATAGAAAAAAACTTGTTATACCTTCCAACGTTCTAAGTTCAAAGGAAGAAAGTGTTAAAAAGTAACCGATAATCAACAAACTAATTAACACTCCAAGCCATTTCCCCACAAGTTCTTGGCTATATTGATAAAATGTTTTTTCAGGAAATTGTTGACTTAACTTCACGATAATTATGCCTGCAACTATCGCAATTAATCCTCCTAAAATAACCGTTATCCAAACATCAGGAGTTTGCACTTTCTCAGCTGCTGTTCTAGGTAAAGTGAGGATTCCGATAGCAAGTATATAATTGATAAGAATCACAGCTGCTTGTGAAGTCGGAATTTTATCCTTTGAGTTCATAATCATTCCTCTTCACTTCCTTTCCGTACATAGTCTTTTAAATTCAACATTTTCGGACGTCGCTTCATCATCTGAATTGGCATACGAACAATAAAATCCTTCCAATCGGTAAATTGATATAAGACAGCTGGGCTAGCATAAGGTACACCAAAACTTTTAAGCCTTGCAATATGACTGCATATAAATAAGAAAAATAGAATAACTCCATATAATCCGAATATAGCAGCGGAAAACATAGCTACAAAGCGAAGAATACGTAATGGAATTGCTGTACTATAATGAGAAAGTGCAAAAGAGGAAATAGCCGTGGCCGCCACAACAATTACCATGATTGGACTCACAATTCCAGCTGATACAGCTGCTTGCCCAATGATTAATCCTCCTACAATTCCCATCGCTGAACCAATTGGCTTAGGTAGTCGTAATCCCGCTTCTCGTAAAATTTCAATCGCAATTTCCATAAATAATCCTTCTATAATTGCAGGAAACGGAACGCCTTCTCGACCTCCTATAATTGAAATGGCTAACTTAGTTGGAATCAATCCAGGATGGAATGAAATAAATGAAATGTACAGAGCGGGAGCAAATAGAGAAATAATAGCTGTTCCAAAGCGCAATAAACGAATCAGTGTACCTGGTATCCAACGCTCATAATAATCTTCGGGCGATTGCATCATCATGCTAAATGTAACTGGAACAATTAATGCAAAAGGTGTTCCATCTAATAATATTGCAACCCTTCCCTCCATTAATGCAGCGATAACTTTATCAGGACGTTCGGTACTCTGTACTTGCGGGAAAGGACTAAGATAATTATCTTCAATAAGTTGTTCTATATAACCTGACTCTGGAACATTATCAATATTAATTTTCTCAATTCGTTTCTTAACTTCTTCTACTAATTCTGGATCAGCAATCTCTTTCATAAAGGCAATAACCAAGTCTTTTTTAGCCCGTTCTCCAACATGAAATTTCACTAATGATAATCCTTCATTTTCACCGTGTAACCGCAACAAAGCAGTATTGTCCGACAAAACTTCTGTGAAACCTACCCGTGGACCCCTAACCGATCCCTCTGATATTGGCTCTTCAACATTACGTGTTTTTCCTTTTTTTGTATTAAGAATTAATACATCTGATAATCCATCAATTAATAATGCCGTTGAACCCATTAACACTTTTGGCATCATTTTTTGTATTGATTGTACTTCATCGACTCCACTAATAGAAAGAACCCGGTTTCTAATAAACTCTTTTGAAATATTCTCTTTCACATTAGATGATTCATCTTTATACTCATCAAAAAAATTACACATTAATGATTTTAAAATGTGCGTATCAATAAGATCTTTATCTGACAGCCCTTCTACAAAAACAAGAACTGCCTGGATGCTAGTCCCGCCGATATTAAACTCTCGACAATAAACGTCTGAGTTATCAAGAGCTTCTTTTTTTATAACCTCTAGATCTAAGTTGAAATCACCTGTAAAATAATCTTCAGAAACTTTTGTTGCGTTATTCTCATATGTATTTCCTTGTTCTTGGCCTTGATTAACTATTGAATCCTGCACTTTCACCTTCATCACTCTTTCTCAAAAAACTTCCTATACTAATCTTCTTAACATATCAATATTTATTCTCACTTAAGTCCCCCGTATAGTTCGTTATATTATTCTTTTTCTAGTGCGCGAATCCAACTAAAAAATCTTGAAATTATATATGGAATCAAAATTACGATAAAGGCTTGTATAAAAACTTTCCATTCAGGTACATAAGAAACAATCGTGTCCCACATTTTTATCATCCTATTACAATACATAATTTTAGAAATTCCTCACTCAATTGGAATTTCTTACGAATTATTATGCCTGATAAGAAAAATTTTGATGCACTTAAAACCTCATGTTACATTTCCTCTATATTTTTCATTGCATATTCAAAATGGTCATTCTTTATCAGACAAACAAAAAAGAAGGTTGCCTAAAAATCAGTTTCACTGACTTTATCGGCAACCTTCTTTTATAAAGTATCTTCTTTTTGTAATTGATTTTCTTCTTTCCAAAGCTTTCCTGGCCAAAAAGCGAATCGTCCTAAAACGACCGTAATCGCAGGTACAAGTAGTGGTCTTACAATAAATGTGTCTAGCAATACACCAATTGCTGTCACAATACCGAATTGAACTAAAACTTGAATTGGTAACGTACCTAATACTGCAAATGTTCCTGCTAAAATTAAGCCTGCGGATGTAATTACACTACCTGTTTGTATAACACCATTTTTTACTGCATCTACATGATTTTGTTTCTTTCTATTTTTCCATATTTCTGAAACCATAAAGATATTATAATCTTCTCCTAAGGCCACTAAAAATACGAATGCATATAATGGTATCGCACCTTGTATTGCAGGAGCCCCCATACCGAAATGCAGTAATACCCAGCCTGCTCCTAATGCAGAGAAGAATGATAAAACGACAGTTACAATTAAGTAAATCATCGCAACGACCGAACGTAAATACACGAGTAAAAGTAAAGCGATAATACTAATCATAACCGGAATAATAACCGCTTCATCACGTTCAGTAATTTGCTTTGTATCATATAATGAGGCCGTTTCTCCACCAATCCATAGTTGATCTTTTGCATTACTAATCCCAGCATCTTTTAATACTTTTTCTACACTAGTTTTCAATTTAGGGATTTGATCTAACGCTTCAATGGAGTATGGGTTTTCCGCTAAAGAAACTTCATACATTTGCAATTGAATATTTTCTTTTCCCTTCATTGGTTCTTTCACTTTATTAACAAAAGATAATTTCTCTATTTCTTGTTTAATAGGTAAATCTTTTCCCTCTGAATCAACTACTATCTTTACTGGTGCTAATTCTCCAGCTGAAAAATGATCCGTGATCAATGTAAATCCTTCACGTGATGGCATATCTTTCGGGAATGATTCTAATAAATCGTACGTGTATTGAATACGTGGTACAAATGAAGCCAATCCTCCTAATAAAAATACAGTTAGCATAATAATTGTCCACGGTTTACGTACAACAATATCACCAAGCTTTTTACTAAAGGCACCCTTTGTAGTTTTCACTTTTAAAACTTTCTTTTTTGCAAACTCTTCATTCATTGCAGTTGTTCTCGGTATAAATGGGAAGAATGCAACTCTACCGAAAATTAATAATAATGCTGGAAGAATTGTTAATGCAGCGATTCCCATTATGAAAACAGCAACACTAAATGGTACTGCAAATCGATGAAAGGCTCCATAGTGCGCAAGTAATAACGTTCCTAATCCTAGTACTACAGTTAATGCACTCATTATAATTGCTCCGCCTGATGCTTTTATCGCAAGTTGCAGTGCTTTATATTTACTTTCTTCTTCTAACAGATACTCCCTATATCTTGAAATTAAAAATAGACAATAGTCCGTTCCAGCACCAAACAACAAGACAGTCATAATCGATATAGCCTGTGCATCTACTTTAATCCATCCTTTGTCTGCTAAAAAGCCTAGTGTCGGACTGATAATTCCATATGCAAAACCAACAACAAGTAAAGGTAAAATTGCTAAAATTGGAGAGCGGTACAATAAAATTAATAAAACCAATACTAGTAGTACAGTAGCAACTAATAATTTCACATCAGCTTGACTAAATAAACTTACCGCATCCGTTTGAATCCCTACAGGTCCAGATAATCGAGCATGTAAACCAGAATCACTTATCTTTTGTTTGAATGGATCTTCGTCCACTTTACTATTCACTATTTTTCGTAACTCTTCTAAATTACCTTTTAATATATCCGTTCCAGCAGATTTATTAAAGAATACCGGTGTAACAAATGATGTACCATCCTTTGATGCGCTTTTTGATAATACTTGCTCTGGAATTGTATCAAATGGTGGTAATGTTGATTGTTCTTTTAAAGGACTAGCTTTTAACTCTTTATAAGTGTCCTGTATTAGTTTATAGTCTTGTGACTCTAATCCACCATCTCTATGCCATACTACCAACAATGGATTTCCTGCATTATTAGGAAATTCTTTTTTCATAAGTGCTTCTGCTTGCTGTGACATAGCTGTTTCAGGTAAATTTTTCGGATTCGGCTCTTTCTTACTATTTACTTGTGGTAACGTAAATGAAAGTACTAATGTAATAAGAATCCATACCGATAATGTTATCCATTGCGTATTCTTCCCTGCTACAAGCTTCCCTAACACATGTAACGGGTGCTTTTTCATAAAAACCCACCTTCCTTTTTCCCTCCAATATTAATTATATATACTGGTCAGTTAATTAATCAAGAATGATTAAAAATTATGTTATAATTATCTCAATAATAAATGTCAGGAGCGAATGTAGTTGGAACAAAAACAACGTCCTCTCGGAAGACCTCGTCAAAATAAAAATACAAAATCTACAAAAGAAATCATTTTAGAAGTTGCAACTAAGTTATTTCTCACTCAAAATTATCAAGTTGTTTCGATGGATGAGGTCGCGAAAGAATGTGGTGTTACAAAAGCAACCGTCTATTATTACTATTCAACAAAAGCGGATTTATTTACCGCTACTATGATTCAAATGATGGTACGTATACGCGAGAATATGTCTCAAATTCTTTCTACAAATAAGACTTTAAAAGAAAGATTATTGGACTTCGCTAAAGTCTACTTACACGCAACGATGGATATTGATATGAAGAATTTTATGAAAGATGCAAAATTGTCTTTATCTGAAGAACAATTAAAACAATTAAAAAATGCTGAAGACAACATGTATGAAGTATTAGAAAAAGCACTCGATAATGCGATGAAAATTGGAGAAATCCCAAAAGGAAACGCTAAGTTTGCGGCTCATGCATTTGTATCTTTATTATCAATTGGGAATTTTAAAGATGAAAATCACAATCCTATTCTTACAAATATAGATGAATTAGCACAAGAAATCGTTTCTTTTTATTGGAATGGGCTAAGTCATTAAGAA